>CAVHPV010000079.1:0-8632 GCA_963638045.1 Faecalibacterium sp. CAG:74
TCCGATGTGGCCCGAACCGAAAGATGCTATCTCACGAATTGTTGCACATCTGATCTCAAATGCTTTCGTCTTAAGTTTTTCTAAGAGTTTATTATCCATATCAGTATCCTCACCGTCCATTGATCGACAGACGGCATTCTTTTTTATTTATTTATTTGGATTTTTATCTTCTCATTTCTGACCGTAATAGGCATTCTTCCCATGTTTTCGGTAATAATGCTTATCCATCAGATATTTCGGACAGTCATCAGCTTTAGGGTTAAGCATAAGTGCATGATAGTCCATGAAGGCACACTCCTCCATGACAACTGCATTATGCACAGCGTCAAAAGCATTCTTTCCCCAAGCGAAAGGACCATGATTCATAACAAGCACGCCGGGGACAGCATCTTCATCTATTCCTTTGAATGTTTCAATTATGACAAGACCTGTATTTTTCTCATAATCCCCTTCAATTTCTTCCTGCGTCAAAGATCGTGCACATGGAATTGAACCGTAGAAATAATCGGCCTGAGTTGTTCCCATATTCCTTATCGGCATTCCAGCTTGGGAAAACGAAGTCGCCCACCTTGAATGAGTATGTACTACGCCCCCGATATTTTCAAAAGCTTTATACAGCTCAATATGGGTGGGAGTATCTGAAGAAGGACGAAGACGACCTTCAACAACATTTCCCTCAAGGTCCACAACAACCATGTCATCTTCTCTCATATCATCGTATGAAACTCCGGAGGGCTTGATTACAATCAATCCGACACTCCTGTCTATTGCCGAAACATTTCCCCATGTGAACGTCACAAGGTTATGTTTTGGAAGCTGTAGATTTGCCTCCAAAACCTCTTTTTTTAAACTTTCTAACATTTTAATTTCCTTATCAGGTGGACCAGAAGTAATCCGTCTCCTTCGGAATACAATATTGATTATTTCTTCCTTGAGTCTTTCCATCCGCACGGAATTCACTCGGAAGATTCTCCTTGAAGAGGATGTCTACCTGAACAACCACCTTTTGTGCAATTTCCTCATGTAAGACTGCTGCTCTGTAGATCTGCCAGATACTGGAATAACCTTGGAAAACCGGCCGCTGGGAAAGAATACATTGCAGTCTTCCATCCTTCAAAGCATCACGATTAGAGGAATTAAGGTCATATGTGACAATAGGTATTCCGCGCCACTGAGAACTTTTAGAAAGCACGGAAGCAACCTTGAATCCTGCAAAGAAAGGAACGAATATACCATCTATTTTCTTACTGCTGAGCTCCTGTGAAAGAAGAATGGGAATATCATCAATAGAATCAATGTTCCTCTCGACAACTTCAATCTTCTTATCTTCAGCGTAGTTTCTGAATCCGTGGATACGTTCCCGGCTTATAACCGAGTCACGAAAGCTGAACGTCAGAAAAACAGAGGCATCATGAGCCCAGAGAGAAAGGACCTTCCCTGCCAGTTCTCCGCCTGCATACGGATTCTGTCCGATTGTTGTAAGAGGTTTTGCCCCATCAACATCAGAATCGACAAGGATGTATGACAAAGATGAATTATCCTTCAAGAACTGAGTCGCCTCTCTTGGATTTTTCGCAATCATCACACAGTAGTCAATTCCCTCTGCAAGCATTTTGCGGCTGGCTTCAAGAAATGCCCCTTGAACAGAACGGTCATATTCAAAAACCTTTATCTTGAAGGAAGGATCTCTGAGATCTGCCTGGGCAGCAATAACCCCTTGGTAGACCATATTCCAGTATCCTTCCTCGCTAGTGAGTGTAGGAGTAAGATAGCCAACTACCTTCTCCTTGTTCATTTTGAGGTTAACTGCATAGAGATTAGGCTGGAAATTAGTTTCCTCGAGAAGCCTTGTTATAAGCTCTCTCTTTTCTTGATTCACCTTTCCTCTGTTATGTATGACTCTGTCGACGGTTCCTGCTGAACAATTTGCAAGCTTCGCTATTTCTTTGATAGTCATCTTTTCCCGTAAGATCCCTATTTTGTCAATGTATACAGATTCACAATTCCTGCACCGTGGTTAGCAGATAATATCTCAATCTTGTTTTTACAGTCTACCACAGTAATTTGAGTAGGTCCTACATTTTTGTCAATTATTGTTCTCTCTCCAGTCTCAAGATCAATCATCTGCAGGGTCTTTTCGCCTCCACGACTACCAAAAATGACACACTTCTTTCCGAAGATATCTCCATACCATACTACATGACCGAAATCTATATCGTACTCCGCATTGATTGTACCGTCCCAGGAGTACACTCTTCCCTTATCCCCATGGAAAGGTTCAATAGTTGCATAACCATCTTCAGTAACCGACAAATCGCTTGTTGGATACCCTGAAAGAAGTTTAGGCTTTACAACCATCCCATTTTCATAGTCGGCGAAATCGAAATACATCACACCATTTTCACTTGTAACATAAACGTTGCTCTTTCCTCCGATCCATAGACCATGATTCTTGAGTAGTCCATCAACAAGTTTAGTCAACTTCCATTCTCCGATTTTGCACACGTAACAAGCTCCCGGCTTACTCCAGTCGTCGACATAATCCTTGTCGCGGCAGAGAACCGAGACAAAGAGAAATTTCTCACCTTTTCTGTTTTCAAAACACCCGATTCTATGCACATATGGAACGTGTAGAACCGTTGTCTTTTTCCAGGGAGAAAGATATCCCTTTTCAGTTGGTTCAAGAAGACAGATTTCAGCTTCCTTTGACTTGAAGACAGGGTAGAACTTCGTTATTGCAAGAAGTTTCTCCTCCCCTGGAATCTGAATTACATTCATACACCCCGTATCACCGATCCAGAGAGACGACATCTCATCGTTCTCCGTGTCAAAGATATAAGCGTGTTCGCCCGGATTCTCACTGGCTGCTGCATAGTAGCGTCTACCACCGAGAGAAAGTTCACTTGTAACATACACTGCAGGAAGATCTGCAAGTTTCTTCTTTTCAATTTTCATTTTCATACTCCTGATTTTTTTGTTTTCAATCCTCTACTTTCCTCGATTCTTTTGATTTCAGTATCGAGAAGAACAGCAAGTACAATCACAAGCCCCGTAATGAACGGCTGCGCTTGCGCCGTGATTTCAAGTAGGTTCATTCCGTTGACGATGAGAGTCAGTATCAAGGCGCCGATGATTCCGCCGACGACATTACCTTCACCTCCTGACATCGATGTTCCTCCTATGACAATGGATGCAATTGCCAGCATCTGGAAGGAATCTCCTATTCCTGCCTGGGCGGCATTCATTCTTGCTATCTGAAGAATTCCTGCAAAAGCTGCACAGGTGGAAGATATGACATATACCATGAGATATGTCTTCGTCGTATTTATGCCTGAATAGTAAGCTGCCGTTGCATTGGCTCCGACACAGTAGATATTTCTTCCGAATTTACTTCTCTGCAGAAAAATGTAAAGAAGAAAAGTCACTATGAGTGCCCATACTGTAAGAGCAGGAATCGGACCTATATGTCCAACACCGAGGAAGAGGAATTTCTCAGGGAATCCGAAGAAAATATTCGAACCCATTATCATCAGAGCTACTCCGTTTGCTATGTATTTGACACCGTAGGTTGATACGAATGCAGGAATCTTTACAACCGCAATCAGAAAACCATTGAGGAAACCGAAGAGTATCCCCACAAGAATGGCTGCAAAACATGCAATGATAGGATTTGCACCATGGTTCATAAGATAACCGCACACACATCCACTAAGCGACATGACACCGGCAAGAGAAAGGTCAATTCCCTTTGTCAATATACAGCCTGTTGCTCCAACACAGAGGATGAGAAGAATGGATGCCTGTCTCATAATATTAAGCAAATTACTCATTGAGAAAAAAGCATCGCTGAATATCGATAGAATAATACAGAGAAAGAGCAGAATGCATACTCTGTAGAGACCATTCTTGAAGAAAAGATCATACATCGAGAATTTCTTATTACTCATTTTCTTATTTCTCCTTTTTATTCTGAATGAGAACATCAGCCGAAATTGCGATGACAACGATAAGACCGATGAGGAATGACTGTGCCTGTGGAACGACTCCGGACATATTCAATCCATTCTTGAGTATCTGAACAAATAGAACACCAAGAACTGTTTTATTTATGTTTCCCTTTCCCTCGGAGAAAGAGTTTCCTCCGATGATTGTTGCTGCAACAGCATCAAACTCCCATCCCGAGCCGTAGCTGGGGTGTCCGGAAGCCGAACGTGCGGCGAAAATGACTCCCCCGATTCCTGCAAGTATCCCCGCAGTAGTGAATATAAGATTCTCTGCTCGCTTCACATTCACTCCTGATAAGAAGAGTGCTTCCCTATTTCCTCCCAGTCCATACATATTCCTTCCAAAACTTGTCTTACCGATGAGAAACTTCACAATAATGAAAACGACAACAGCTATAAGAAAGACAAATGGTATACCTAGAACTGTACCATCGGAGATGAATCTGAAATTTCTATTTAAAGCAGGTTGCGACACACCTTCGGTTAGAATGGATCCAAGCCCGTATGCCACGTTTCCTATACCATATGTCACTATAAAGATGGGAAGTTTAAAACGGGAGACAAATATACCGTTCAAAGTTCCGAAGAGGGCTCCGACAGCAACTGCTGCAAGAATGGAAACAAGTACCGGAACTTCCGCGTTCATAAGCATAGCAGCAACAACACCGCAGAGCCCCATGACATAACCTATTGAAAGGTCAGTACCTCCGATCAGTATCACCATCGTCTCACCAAGTGCAACTATCAGAAACGGGGATGCCTGTTTTACGATGTTTATGAGATTTCTACTTGAAAAGAAGTTTCTCCCGGTGAAAGCGAATATAATGATTATAACTGCGAACATCCACACTACAGGAGGAAAATCTTTTACCTTGTTCTTGAGTGCTTCCTTTGTCATACTGTTTCTCCTGTCTTACTTCCGAGCATGTAATCTGCAATATTCTTATCACTGAGCTCGTCGCGTTTAAGTTCCTTTACAATTCTGTTCTCATACATGATGTAAACCCTGTCACAGAGACCTATTACTTCAGGGAGGTCACTCGAAATCATCAGAATTCCGCCACCCTTTTTGACAAATTCATCCATGTGATTATGGATTTCCTCCTTAGCTCCGACATCAACGCCGACGCTGGGTTCGTCAAAAATCATGAATTCGCTGTCCGTCTCCAATGCTTTTCCAATAACAACCTTCTGCTGATTACCACCCGAAAGGTTTCCTACCCTCTGATTAATTGTAGGAGTCTTGATGGAGAGAGCTTCAATCTCACGCTTTGCCGCTTCCTCTTCGCAATTCTTTTTGTAGAAGAATTTGGCCCATTTATTGAAGACGGAAAGAGAAATGTTGTTCGCAACTGAAAACTTCAGGATCAGCCCCTGATACTTTCTATTCTCAGGAACGAGATATATACCTTCGTTGATGGCTGACGAGGGAGAAGTTGGAGTATATTTCTCTCCTTTATAGAAGACGCTGCCGCTTAAAATTCTGTTGATTCCCAACAGTCCTTCAGCAACCTCTGTTCTTCCGGAACCTACAAGACCCGCCAAGCCCACGATTTCACCGCGTCTGACTGATATGGATATGTTCTCCTGCCCTTTCTTGAGCGAAACATTTTCCATCCTTATAAGTTCTTCTCCCGGTTTATTGATATTTCTTGCATAGTATGATGAAACATCTCTACCAACCATCATCTTAACGATATCATCCTTGGTAACCGACTCGGCATCGAGAGTCTGGATAAGTCTGCCGTCTCTAAGGACAGAAATCTTATCAGCAAGGGCATTTATTTCATCGAGTCTGTGCGAGATATAAATTATGGCCATGCCCTCTTCCTTAAGTTTCTTTATAGCCTTGAAGAGGCTGTTCACCTCCCTTTCGGAGAGAATCGCTGTCGGTTCATCAAAGATTATGAGCCTTGGTTTAAGGTTTACGACACGTGCTATATCAATCATCTTCCAAATTGAGGCACTGTATCCTTTAACGTTTTTCTTTACGTCGATATGTATATCAAAATCAGCAAGAAGCTCTTCACTTCTTCTTCTCATTTCCTTCCTGTCAAAGAAACCCGCCTTGTTTCTGGGTTCCCTGTTAATGAAGATGTTCTGTGCAACACTGAGATGAGGAATAAGCATCAGTTCCTGGTGTACACCTTCAATACCAAGTCTGCTGGCTTCTCCCGGGCTTGATATTGCCCTCTTCTCACCTTCGAAATAGATATCTCCCTCTGTCGGCTGGTACGCACCGAGTAGAGTTTTTATCAATGTAGATTTACCCGCACCGTTTTCTCCCACAAGAGCATGCACCTCTCCGAGGTTGAAAGCGACTGACACGTCCGAGAGTGCCGTAACTCCCGGGAATTTCTTTGTTATATGTTCAAGACGGATGATTTCCTTTCCTGCCATCTTCAGCTCCTATAAAAGTGGGGGTGGTGGAAAAGTACCACCCCCGAATGAATTCAATCTTCAGACAACCTTACCTTACTTCCACCAAGCCTGGTTCTGGATATAGTCATCAATGTTGGAGGAGTCGACGATTGAGTGAACAGACGGATCAGTGAAATCTGGCCAAGCCACAAAATTCGTCGGGAAAAGTTTACCATCGTTGAGATACTGAACGAGGAAGATAGCTCCAGTGTATCCAAGTGATACAGGATCTGCATTGCTTGATACTGTAATG
Source organism: Faecalibacterium sp. CAG:74 (assembly GCA_963638045.1). GTDB lineage: Bacteria > Spirochaetota > Spirochaetia > Sphaerochaetales > Sphaerochaetaceae > Ornithospirochaeta. Next base: position 6,679 of record CAVHPV010000079.1, read on the forward strand.
TTTCCATTCTGGATTGCATAGGAAGCATCCTTGTTGCAGTCAAATCCGGAAATCAGTTTTCCTCCGTTGTTGAAATCTGTATTGATGCCTGCGCCCTGGAGAGCCATATAGATACCCATTGCAGCTTCGTCGTTTCCACCGATGACGCCATCAAAGTCATTCTCGTCATACTTCTGCAGGAGGTTTTCCATAACGTCAATTGATGTCGCTCTTACGAAGTTTGAAGGCTGTTCAGCGATGATTTGAATACCAGGATACTTTGCGAAAACGTCATGGAAAGCGTTTGTTCTGTCCTGAGAATTCTGTGCCTGCGGAGGACCGGGCAGATAGATGAGTCTTCCCTCGTAATCAAGAGTCTTGGCAATATACTCGGCAAGCATGACAGCCTGGTTGTAGTAGTCCGTACCGTACCAACCGTAAATCTTGTCAGTATTGGCTTTTGTTCCCTGCACAAGAACAGGAATTCCTGCTTCATATGCCCTCTCAAGAGCCGGGACGATACCATTGGAATCGATCGGATGAATACAGATAGCATCAACGCCACGTGCAATCATGTCATCAACAAGACGAGCTTGTTCCTCACTGTTGTCGGCAATTGCCGGAGAGAGAAGAATTGCCTCGAAACCTGCATCTTCCGCTGCTTTCTGGAATCCCTGCAGAACAGCATTCATGAACGGGTTTGTATTGTTTTTGACAATCATTGCAATCTGGTACTTCTTGTTTGCCTTAACTGTGGTTGTAGCCTCATATGCCAGACCTGTTACTGGATACTCGTCAAGAGTTTCCGGACGATTAGCTTCATTCGCAATAAAAGCTGCAGTTGTCTTTTCACTGCTACCCTGTGCAAAAAGCGAAACGCTTAATGCAAGAGCAAGCATCATAATTAATAACTTTTTCATTTTTTCTCCTTTTTTTCATAACCCTTGTTTTTATTATTTACTTTGTTTCTTCCGGCTTTCCGTTACCGTAAACAAAGCTCTTTTCTACGTTGTATCTCTCTCTCCAGTCGGGATACTTGTATTCCTTCATATCCTTATCTTTCGGATACTCGAAGAGACCGCCGGACTTCATTATACAAACGTGAAGATTCGGATCATTCTCTTCGACAATCTTCTGGAGCTTATGAGGATCAAGTTCTGAGGAAGCCCAGTTTTCATAGTGGTCTGCAATGACAACCTTTGCGCCGAGGTTTTGAGCCAGTCTCATGACATCCCATGGATTCATCTTGTCTGTAGCACCCGGAGCATTGTGTCCCATATCGGTAATGACGACATCGATCTTATGTCTCTCGCCAACAGCCTTGTAGCCGTCGTTGTAAAGAGTATCACCTGTAAAGATTACCGAATTCTCTCCAGTATCCATGAGGAAGGACACTGCATTACTGTCGAAATCACACGGCTTCGAGGGATCGTAATCACCTGTCATGCATGCCATGGTGTCATAGTTCTTCTCAACTGTAACTGTGACATCCTTGCACTTAAAAGAATCGCCGGGCTTAACTTCGATGATTCTCTCTTCTGGAACGCCCCACTTTCTGAAAAGTGCACATGTCTTCTTCGGACCGACATACTTACAGGTCGTCGTATCAAGAGTTGCCATAACAGTGTAATAATCTGCATGGTCCTGGTGATGATGTGTTGCAAAAACATAATCAAGATCCTTCTGCATTTTCCAAGGATCGATGACGTGTGGATTAATTCTGACCCATGTCAAATACGGAGCACCGCTTGTTCTGCACACTCCACAATACTTATATTCAGAATTGAGTGATGATCCTGAATAGTTGTCAACAAGGAAAGTTGCCCCACCTGCACTCTTGAATGCCCAGGACGGACCTCCAAGCATCCACAGACCGAAGGATCCCTTTGGAAACTTTGCTCTTTCAATCTCGAGATTAAGTAAAGGTTTCACCAAAATATGCACTATAAAAACCTCGCTAAACTATGAAAAAAGC
>CAVHPV010000080.1:0-8552 GCA_963638045.1 Faecalibacterium sp. CAG:74
CTTTATGCTCCAAAAGGCATGATGGGTTAAAAGTCAATTTGGTGCGTATGTCCTAGAAGTATTGGTATCTAAAGCCAAAAACCGAGAAAAAGACAAGATAAATGCTTTAAGTTGTCTAAATCCCGCAAGAAGAGCATGGGCAGGACTGACATTCGAACAAGTAGCCATGGATCACATTACACAGATAAAGAGGAAACTTGGAATAAGCAGTGTGCTTACTGAAATCTCGTCATGGCTCACCAAAGGTGATGATGTCAACGAGGGGGCCCAGATAGATATGCTTATCGACAGACGTGACAGGGTAATCAACATCTGTGAGATCAAATTCGCCTCCGGTGAGTATACCATCGACAAGGATTATGAAAAACTTTTCAGAAGAAAGGTTGAACGCTTCAGAGAATGTTCTGATACAAAGAAGGCCCTGGAACCCACCTTAATTACCCCATATGGAGTTAAGGAGAACATGTACTCCTCTGTCGTACAGAGCCAGGTTACGATGGATGATTTCTTCTCCTGAGAAATAATATGGCTTTTTTCCTTATATGGCTTTTATAAGCCTTTCCTTTTTCCTATGATAGCCGGTAGGAGAAAATAATGGAAAAAACAACACCTCACTACGGGCCGGCAGACAGACCGCCGCTCAGAGAGTGGCTTCCCCTCTCAATCCAGCATGTATTTGCCATGTTCGGCGCAACAATCCTCGTGCCTATCCTCGTAGGACTTGACCCGACAACGGCACTCTTCACAGCAGGGACGGGAACACTCATCTATATCCTTCTGACAAAAGCAATGGTACCGGCATTCATCGGCTCGTCATTCGCCTTCATCACCCCTCTCATCACAATTTCATCCCAGTACGGCTGGCCGTATGCCATGGGCGGAGCATTCGCCTCCGGGCTGATGTATGCCCTTGTCGCATTCATCATATCCAAAGCCGGATCAGGATGGATTCACAGGGCTCTGCCTCCTGTTGTCATAGGCTCCGTAATCATTGTAATCGGACTAAATCTGGCTCCAACTGCAATGAATATGGCAATGTACACCAATACTGCTGACACTTCCACTTACAGCCTGGTTTATCTTTCAATTGCCATGGTAACTCTTGCAGTCACAGTAGTAGCCAATGTATTCTTCAAAGGTTTCTTATCTGTAATACCTATCCTCTTCGGTCTTGCAGCCGGTTATATCTTTACGCTTGTGATGGGATGCTTTTTCCCTGCTTATAACATAATAGACTTTTCTGTCGTTGCCGAGGCAAAGTGGTTCGGCTTTCCGACATTCACACTTCCTAAGTTCAATTTTGTCGCTGTACTCACCTTTGTAATAGTCTCATTTGCAACTATCTGTGAGCATCTGGGAGACACGCTGTGCATATCACGTGTGGTCGGCCAGGATTTCTATGAGAATCCGGGACTAAAGAGAACTCTTCTCGGTGACGGCCTTGCAACCACCTGGGCATCTCTTTGGGGAGGACCACCCAATACAACATATGGTGAGAACGTCGGAGTGCTTGCCATAACCGGTGTTTACAGCGTGTGGGTGACAGGCGGGGCTGCAGTGATTGCCGTACTCCTCTCACTCTTTCCGAAGTTCGGTGCCCTCATCCAGACTATTCCGAATCCGGTTCTCGGAGGGATATCGATGCTGCTCTTCGGGGTCATTGCATCATCGGGACTGAGAACCCTTGTCGAGTCGGGAGTCGACTACCAGGACAAACGTAACCTCACGATATCATCAATAATCCTTGTAATAGGAATAGGCGGAGGAATTCTGAAATTCAAACTTGGTTCATCACTGGAGTTCTCTCTAGGCTCAGTTGCACTTGCAACCCTTGTAGGAGTTATCCTTAACCTGATCATTCCTGTAAAGAAGGAAGAGAAATAAGCTTAAGGCCGGGAAACCGGCCTTATATTGTTCATCCCCTGTTCTTCAACTACAGGATACTTCATCTTCAATGAATTAATCGGTCGGTAAGGGAGAACTGTTTGCTGACGCCGTTAAATAGTCGATGGAACAGGGAAAACAGAATTCTTCAATAAGTAAGCAAATGAAAATGTAAATTTTCCTTAACAATTGAAGAAAATCATGACATTTTCCCGAATTCTTTCGCTTTATTAGTATGGACAATTCAAATTACAGATTCAAAAAGGGTGAAGAGCCTCGTGAAAAACTGGAGCGTCTGGGAGTGAGAGCCCTTTCAGACCAGGAACTATTGATGATTCTCCTCGGACAGGGTAATGCGGCAAGGGGAATTGAGGAGATAAGCCGTGACATCCTCGCCATTCTAGACAAGGGGCAGAATTTCCCCCTTGCATCCCTTATGAACATCCCGGGAGTTGGAAGAGCCAAGGGAGCAACCATTCTTGCTGCACTTGAGCTCGGGAGGAGAAAGAACAGCCGCAAGCCCAAACAGTTCACATCCCATAGTGACATCTTCATGGAAGTCAGACATTTTGCAAGCAGGAATCAGGAGTCGCTGATTGTGTTAAGCTTCAACGGAGCGATGGAACTTCTCGACACTACAGTTGCAACTGTGGGCTTTGTAAACCAGACATTCATACATCCCAGAGAGATTTTCTCTGAGGCATTGAAAAAGCGGGCATCCTTTGTAATAGTTGCACACAACCATCCCTCCGGCATCCTTGTCCCTTCAAAAAATGACATTGAGGGGACAAAGAGAATAATGTACGCCGGTGACATTATCGGAGTCCCGGTAGTGGATCACATCATTTTCACTGAAGGGACCTGTTACTCATTTGCAGATCACGGACTCTTAAGAAAGATAAGGGAGTCTATCGAGAATTAAATTTCAAGATATCCCTTAAGAACCAGGAGCGTGTTACGCACTCCGTCCTTATGGCTGCGCTCATTGCAATGGGAGGCAAACACCCCGGGGCCTATCAAACCGTGACGTATGTCAGCCCCGCCGGAGAGTGCGGCTTCTACGTCTGATGAATAGTGCGGGTATGTATCAACTGCATATTTCGCACCTTCTCGCTTTGCAGCCTCGATCAGCTTCCCTACCATCTGGTAGTTATATGGTCCCCGGGCGTCCTTTGCACATATCGAGACTTCCCTCTCTGTACACTTCACACCATTCCCGACGCATCCCATATCGATGGAAAGACCTTCGGTAACTCCATCAGGGACGGATGATGACGCACCATGCCCTACCTCTTCATAAACTGTGATGTGTATGTAGGTGTGCCTTTTAAGTGTAGAATGGCTGTCACGGATGTATTTAGCAAGAGAGAGGAGAATACCGACGGAAAGCTTGTCATCCAGGAACCTGCTCTTTATATATCCTGACTCTGTGACATGAGCACCTGTAAAGAGGCAGACAGGGTCCCCAACCTCGATACCGAGTTTTCTTACATCTTCCTCACTCTTCACATCCTCATCAATGACACACTCCAGAGTCCTCCAATCCCTTTTGTATCCGTCAAAGTCATCATTGACATGAACAGATGGATCAGGTATCTGGATAGTGCCTTCATAGACCTTTCCGTCCCGCGTGTAGATCCGGACATTCTCCCCTTCTACTCCGGAAGGATGAAGACCTCCGAGCTTGTCCATACGAAGGCGTCCGTTTGACTTGATTTCACTGACTATTGCCCCTATGGTATCCATATGAGCCATAATGCAAAGGCCATTCCCGTCATCCTCACCCCCGAGATCGATGACAACTCCTCCTTTATTGGTCTTTCTTACACCAAAACCAAGGGAGCCGAATTCATTCATTACAATAGAGGCAACCTTATCCGTATAACCGGTCGGGCTGTCAACAGCGAGCAGGGAGAGTGTCTTCTCCACTGCGTATTCAACATATTTTTCATCCATAAAGGTATTATATAACGGATACGGGGCAAGAAAAATCCCCCACACAATGTGGAGGAAAAAGGAGGAGAATATCCCTATCAGAAGAGGTTTACAAGAACAGAGAATGCGAGTTTGCCCTGCTCAAAGGTTTTATAATCCTCATTCTTTACAGCTTTACCGATTGTAGAGAACGGAATCTTGTAGTCTACACCGAGCTCAACAGCTCCAAGGTTTACGCCGACTGCCGCACGTGCAAGAATCTGTGAGTTCTTGAAGACATCCCATGCCTGAGAAACCGGCTTGTCATCAATAAGGACACCACCCTCACCAAACTCGAAAGGAAGGGCATAACCGGCTCCGATAGCAAAGTTCACAATGTTGAGGTCGAAACGGACGTTGGCTGTAACAATTGAGTTGAGTACGAAGTTCCCGTTATTCTTACCGAAAAGAACATTGGCGGAAAGATTGAAAAGAGAGACATTGAATCTCACATCAGCACCAAAGTCATAATTCTCAATCTTTGTGTAATCTTCCCCTTTAAAGAGGTTTCCACCAAATCTTCCGGTAGCACCAACCTGTAATGTAGAAGCGAATGCAGCAGTACATACAACAGCAATAATCAGAAAACAAACAGCAAATTTCTTCATAAATAAAATTCCTTATTTAAAGGGCCATGCCCTTATTTACACATTCTTAAACTAAGAACATCCAGTTCAGTTACACATTCTACATAAAAAACTATCTTGAATGTCTATCCTTAAGGACGTCCACCACCTCCGAGAGTGTCGAATCCTTCTGAGCAAGGAGCACAAGAAAATGATACATGAGATCAGCAGCCTCTCCAAGGAAGAGCTCCTTATTGTCGTCCTTGCTGGCAATAATGAGTTCAACAGCTTCCTCTCCTGTCTTCTGGGCTATCCTGTTGAGTCCTCTTGAAAAGAGATGGTTGGTGTAGCTGCCTTCACTCGGGTTAAGTCTTCTGTCATGGATAACAGACTCAAGATAGAAGAGGAATTCAGGAGAGGAAAAATCGCCGGGCTCGTTGTCTTCGCCGAAGCATGTATCAGAGCCGGTATGGCAGACAGGACCAGATGGAATGGCCTTCACTAAAAGCGTATCGCCGTCGCAATCAACAAGAATCTCCCTGACCTTTATATAGTTACCACTGCTCTCACCCATCACTCTGATGCGCCCTTTGCTGCGGGAGTAGAATGTTACAAGACCTCTTTCAAGCGTCAGCGTATACGCTTCCTCATTCATGAATCCTACTGTAAGGACATTACGTGTAACAGCGTCCTGCACAACAGCAGGGACAAGCCCGTCTTTATACTTGGAGAAGTCTATCGTCATTAAAAATCCCTCATCTTCCTTGTTGCCTATCAGTATCTTATGTTCAGATTTTTCTTGTCAACAACATATGAGTGGAAATGAGGGGTTTTTATCCGATAAAATCTATTGTCTTAAAAGAGTTACTTGACTTCTTTGTAGTCAACCGTCTTAGCTGCGGCCTTTGAGAGCTTCCTGAGATTCTTCGAAAGGGAGAAAACTCTGATTCCCCATACAAAGAGAGAGACACCCGCAATAATCATAATAATTCCGAAGATATTCATTACTGTATGTCCGATAAAGAACGGGAAAGCAAAGAGAACAACGGATGCAAGAATATAAACAAAGGAATTTGAGCGGTATACTTCACTAAGAACCGCATATGGTCTGAGTCTGTGACTCTCAATAAGGTTGGCAATACCTGTGTAGAGGAAGCCGGCAGCTACTGCATAGACAGCTCCTTTGACGATTCCCTCTCCCCCGTTAGAGATTGAGGTGATTGCAACTACAAGGGCGGCAATACCGATAGCCAGGGCTCCGATACCATCCCAGAGAAGAGTAAGCCTGATCCTCTTCTGTATCCCGAGGTCAATCTGCGCTCCGTCAACAACCACCTTCACGGCATTCTTCTTAAAACGGATTGCATCCCACACTCTCTTGAATCCCCTAAGGATAAGGATAACAGAGAAGACTATACTTGCTATATTGAGAACAGCAGCAGGTTCAACAATGGCAAAAACACCAAAAAGAAGGGCAACAATTCCAGCAGCCCAAAACAGCATTGCACTTTTCATTTTCTTTTTTCCTTCCATCATAATATGATACCGAAATCGAAATTCGTATAGAGCAAAAAAAGACGATTATGATAAACTTTCAACATGCGTTACCTGCTTTTTGATGCTGATGAGACACTCTGGGACTTTAAGGCAACCGAAGACATAGGCCTGAGGCGAATATTCTCCCTTTATGATATTGAATATACAGAAGAAATGTTCAATGCCTACATGGAGGGCAATCTCCTTTGCTGGAGAGAGTACGAGTGCGGGGCATTGAGTCTTGATGACCTGGAGATAAAAAGATGGGAGCTCTTCTTCAAGAAAATCAAAAGGAATCTTCCGGCAGAAGAGACAGCTAAAATCTTCAAAGATACACTTGCTCATAACGGTATCCTCCTTCCAGGAGCAGGAGAATTCCTGGACAATATAAAAGACTGTCCCAAATCCCTTGTAACCAACGGAATCTCATCAATACAGAGACAGAGGCTCAAGGATACCGGGATAGAGCCTTATTTCGATAACATCTTCATCAGCAGCGAGATCGGGTACAACAAACCACAGAAAGAACTGTTTGAATATATATTCAGAACAATCGGAAAGACAAACAAAGAGTGCATAATGATCGGGGACAGCGAGCACAGTGACATACAGGGGGCAGTCAATGTAGGTATGGAGAGCATCTACATAAACTTCAATGGTATTAAAAGTGAAACAGCAACCTACTCCGCCTCTTCATACAAGGAGCTTGAGGCTCTCATCAGGAGAATATAGATCCCCCTGTCTGAAGCCGTTTCTCACCATATAATCGTCGAGAGTGCGTAAAAAAAGAGATTTGTCCATAAAATGTCTGGGTTCCACCAACCGGTGCATCGGAGTATCACAAACAAGACGCTCCACTATTATGTCGGGTCTGAGGAGTCTCAGCGTGAAGGCAGAGTCCTCCATATGGCGTTCTGAAGAGGCAGAGACTACCTCTCCCGAGTAGAACTCATCGCTTATTCTTGTCCCTCCGGGAATATGAAGGTTGTGAATCTTGACAGCATCTGAGAATACACTAACATAACTTGCCGTCTTTCTGTAATCATCCCGTGTCTCTCCGGGAAGCCCCAGTATTATATGTGTTGACACCCCGAGTCTGTATTTCTTTGCCCGTTCTGCCGCCTCAAGGTAGCACATACTGCTGTGTCCCCTGTTTATTCTCTCCAGCGTCCTGTCATTTGCACTCTGAAGGCCGAGCTCCACCCATACCTCCCTCTGAGGTGTTATATAAGAGGAAAGGAGGGCACACACATCATCAGAGAGACAATCGGGCCGCGTCGACACTATAAGCTCACTGAAATCATAGTAAGAGAGTCCCTTGTCATATATTTTCTTCAAGTTGTCGAGAGAGTCATATGTGTTGGTCCAACTCTGAAAGTAAAGAGCAGCAAGACTGGCCTTATAGCGTCTCTTTATGAACTCAAGTCCCTTGAGAATCTGATTCTCCATGGAGGCATAACGTGTTGTAATTGTCTCAGCCACCCTCTCTTCATATCGGGAGGAACGGGAGAATGCACTTTCACTTGTCCTCTGGTAGACAGCAACACTCCCCGTACCATCACAGAATGAACACCCCCCGGAATGGTCAGAGTGCCTGTTCGGGCAATTGAACCCCCCGTCCACACCCACACGGTAGAACGGTTCACCATACTTTTTCTCTAGGTAATCTCTGTAGTTATTCCAGCTGGAGTACATGGTTATATTCTAACTGGTAAGAAAATCTAAGACAACACGGTTGAACTCTTCCGGTTTACGGTAGACGATGAAATGGTCACCTTCGATAAAGGAAAGGGTACTGTGAGGGATATTCCTTGCAATAAGCCTGGTGTGAGACCTCAATATCATATCATCAGTCCCGGCAATGACCAGTGTCGGCGTAGTGATTGTCCTGAGTTCCTCCGGCTCTATATTCGGCTCATCACGCATCAATGACATTAGCTCCATGGTGTGGATATCTCCCCTCTTCATTGCTTCTGTATATTCTCTCTCCACCCATTCATTCACACTTTTCTTGCATCCGAGAGGAAAGAGATTAGCACCATTAAGAATGAGCTTATCCACCATCTGTGGATATTTCAGGGCAAAGAGTATGGCTATGTTTCCTCCGTCGGAAAAGCCGAGTATATGAGCTTTACCAATTCCGAGGAGAGAGAGAAAGTCAAACAGATCATCAGCAAACTGGTCCAATGTAAATGGCATAATCCCTCTCGGGGAGAGACCGTGCCCACGTGTGTCGGGAGCAATTACGCGGTAGTAACGGGAGAAGAATGCAATCTGAGAGGAGAAGCATGTGCTGTCCTCCCCGTTTCCATGAAGGAGTACAAGAGGCTCCCCTCTTCCCTTTTCAATGTAATTCAATGTGATATCCATAAAAGTATTCTGAACTACTCCTTCTTAATTTTCCACTCAGAAAAAAGCGATAATCTTAATGACACGATACAAGAAGAATTCCTTCCGATACGACACAGAAAATTACACCTGTGTCTTTAAATAGTTGGCTTAACAGTGATAAGGAACTAATTTCAAACTTACCATTGTTAGCTGATGGATTTCGGTGTGCAAGGTTAAAAGACGCCGCCTGTTTCCAAGAAA
>CAVHPV010000081.1:0-8275 GCA_963638045.1 Faecalibacterium sp. CAG:74
GGTACTCACTGTCAGCGACTTGCCGAAACGTCTGGGACGTGAGAGAAAAAACATCTGAGGCCCTTTTGCAACCATTTCGTAGATGTACTCTGTTTTATCCACATACAGGAAATTATTTCTTATGATTGTTTCAAATGATGAAAAGGAGGTGTTTATTTCTTTCATGTCTTTATCTTATCATAAAACTGCGGTTTGAAGTACATATAGTTCACAAAGTAGAAACCGCTGTTTCAAAGTGGAACTTCTGTCCACCCTGAAGGAGTCAATGCCATCTGCTTTGTGTACCCGACGTCAAGAAGGATTCTCTTTGCCGTGTCAAAGCCGTAGTCAAGTGTTCCTGTAGCATGCGAGTCACTGTTGATAATGATTCTGGCTTTCCTTTCATGCATATGTTCAAGTAGAAATCCCGCCGGGTACGGGAGGGATCTGTAGCCTCTGCTCATTGCACCCGTGTTGATTTCGATTATCTTTCCCGTATCAATTATTCTATCAAGGTAGAGTAGAGCAAGTTTCCTGTAGCGTTGGTCGTCCTCATCAAAAAGCATTTCCTTCTCATTGAACTTTGTATAGAGGTCGTAATGTCCAACGATATCGAACGGGGATTCCTCGGCAAAGGAGATGAGCTCCGAGAGATAGTTTTCAATGAGTGCAATGTGGTCATTGCCGAATGCCTGAAGAGCTGCCTTCCATTCCTCTATTGTGTTGTCGACAGAGAAAAAGCCCTCAGGTGTCCGGAAGAGATGAACCGAACCTATCGTATAATCGAGTCTTGTGTCTATATCGGGTCTCTTCTCTCCAAGAACCCTGCTTTCGAGTTCAAGTCCCAGAAAGACATTAATTCTTCCTCTATATTCTTCCTTGAGTGAGAGAACAGTGTTGAAGTAATCATCTACGCTCTCTTTCTTCAGCCCGCAGACATCAAAGGGATAGCCTGTATGTGCATGGCTGGAAATCCCGATGGATGTAAAGCCGAGACTGAGAGCCTTTTCAACCATCTCTCTTATGGTGTTCTTTCCGTCACAGAATGTGTTGTGAGTATGAAGTGTTGAGAGAATTGCCATAGTTATTTCCTTCCTTCAGAATGTATTTTGTTCATTTCGCTTCTCATGCCCCGGGTCTTGACCCGTGGGTTGTTGATCCAGAGTGTGCATAAGAGTAAGAATCTCATCGGTTAGAAGATAGCAGACGAGAGTCAAGAGTAGTGCAATTGAGGAGAAGAGGATGCTTCCGGTGTAGATATCCTTTCTCATCTCTTCGAGTTCTCCCCTGCCGTATGAGTATGAGAATAGGGCTCCTGCCCCCATGCTGAGTCCAATCAGGAGGGAATTGAGGAAGTTCATCAAGGCATATGCACTCCCGAAGGAGGCGAGAGCACCCGACCCGAGAAAACGTCCGACTATGAGAGTGTCTGCAAGATTGTATGCCTGCTGGAAGATATTCCCGAGTATTATCGGAAATGAAAAGAGCAGCATTGATGATATGACTCCTCCTTCCATGAGGTTTACTTCTTTGTGCATGGGTCAAGGATACATCTAATGGAAGAAATAAATAAGGGTGAATCTGTCCGCCCGATTATTCAGGTAAGACCACTTGGTAGAAATTCGCTCTTAATTTCTTCTTTCCTCATCATCATACTTTCCATATAATCTCCCCTGGAGCCCTGTAATGAAGATAAAGACTAAGAAGAGAGACTACGAGAGTGTTATGGCGCGTAAGCCGTATGTGAGAAAAAAGCCTATGAAGACTTCTCTCTTCTTCCGTTTTCTTTTGAAAGCCCTCAGCTCTTTTGACCTCAAAGCAACATCATTTACATTGAACGGGACGAATGTCATGGATGGGTTTAAGACTGATGAGCCTGTGCTTGTATTGATGAATCACTCGTCCTTCATTGACCTTGAAATAGCGCTCACTGTTCTTTATCCGCGACCGGTGAATATCGTATGCGAGGCAGACGGTTTTGTCGGGAAGGAGTGGCTGATGAGACATATCGGATGCATTCCTACCCATAAGTTCTATAATGACCTTCCTCTTGTAAGGGATTTGCTGTACTCGGCAAGGACATTGAAGTCCACCATTCTGATGTATCCGGAGGCATCATACTCCTTTGACGGAACGAGTCCGACTCCGCTCCCGGAAAGTCTGGGTAAGCTCATAAAGCTTTTGAAGATTCCTGTCGTGGTGATTACGACCTACGGGGCATTTCACCGTGATCCCCTGTACAATCTCCTTCGTAAGAGAAGAGTGAAGGTTTCAGCGGATATGAGGATGGTTCTCTCAGCAAAGGAGTGTGCTGATAAGACAGCAGATGAGATCAACAGCCTCCTCAGGCCTTATTTTTCCTTTGACCATTTTTCATGGCAGAAGAGGGAGGGAGTCAGGATCTCAGAGCCATTCAGAGCTGAGGGGCTTGAAAGCGTGCTTTATAAGTGCCCGGTATGCTCCAGAGAGGGGTTTATGACCTCCTCCGGAGACACTCTCTCATGCTCTAAATGCGGAGCTCTGTGGCACCTTAAGGAAGACGGAAGCCTGAAAGGGACAGATGGGGAGAAGCATATTCCCGACTGGTTCAGGTGGGAGAGAGAGGAGACGGAGAAAGAGATTGAAAGGGGAGAATACAGGCTGGAGATTCCTGTTTCCATCTCCCTCCAGGTTGATATGTCCAGCATATATGATGTCGGACGGGGAATGCTGACACACACGGTATCGGGATTCCATCTCAAAAGTGATGATGGGAAGATAGACTATTCGACTTCCCCTCTTGATAACTATTCACTCTCAAGTGACATCTTTTGGTACGAGAAAGGCGATATGATCTCAATCGGTGATGACAGGCGTATTTTCTACCTCTTCCCGGACAAGGGGTACAATGTAGTCGCAAAGGCCCGTTTTGCAACCGAGGCCATCTACCGTAAGGCCATGGCTGAGGTAAGAGAAGAGTAGATTACATTTTTCCCGGTTCTTATTATAATGGATGCCATGACGACATTATTCTTGCGTGCAGGCGAGTCTCTGTCTGAGGCTCTCGAGAAAGCACCGGAAGGACCACTCACCATAATGCTGGGTAACGGCACCTGGGAGGAGAAGGTTTATATTACAAGGCCGGATGTGACCCTCATCAGTGAGGAGGGTGCTGTGATTTCATACTCGGACCGCCATGGGGATTGTGTCTCCGGTCATGTGTTGAACACAGGAGAGAGTGCAACACTCACAGTTTCCGCCCCCAATTTTACTGCTATAGGTGTAACTTTCCGTAACTCCTTTGACTGGCCCGGCGGTGTCAGATGGAACGAGGAGAATGATGAGGAAAGGAAGATTGACCTCCAGGCTGTTGCCCTCCGTATTGCGTTCGGGGCTACACGGTCAGAATTTCGTTCCTGCACGGTTGACGGCTGGCAGGACAGTCTCTATGTCGACTACGGAATTTCATCATTTGAAGATTGCACGATAAGAGGCTCAGTGGATTTTATCTTCGGTGCCGGCACAGCACTCTTCCAGGGATGTGAGATAGTCTCCCTTGCCCGGGGATTTGTTGCAGCTCCGTCAACTTTCGCCTCTGAGGAAATCGGTTTTGTCTTCCACGACTGTTCATTCACACGGACTGAAAATGTAGGGGACGATACAGTTTACCTGGCCAGACCGTGGTATCCATCGGGAGCTGAGAACCGTTCTCCAATGGCACTTTTCATTGATTCCGAGATGGATAAGCATATAAACCCGGCTCTCTTTACCGATATGGCATCAAGACGCCCGGGAGAAGAGAAGGTTACGCACAAAGCTGAGAATGCCAGATTCTATATCACAAGTCCGGAGGCGGAGAACATCCCCGTCGACAAGGCCGATAAATATCTCGAGTCCCTGCTTTCTGAATTTTAGTTATCTGTGAAGGCGGTAAGAATTCTCAAATGAATCCCCATGCCCTCATGTATTGAGTAATCCCGAGTGCATTGAAGACTTCTTTCTTGAAGGAGTAGAAGGTTGTATTGAAGAGTTCGATGAGGTAGGTGACTGTGCTGTCTGTGGTTGTCACAGAGGTTCCTGATGTGTATTCGAGAGCCTCGGTATTTATCTCCTCACTTGAGATATTGAAGGATCTCAATGCCCAGAGTGATGGGTCAAACTCGGCTTCAACTACTTCCTCTATGTCATCCGGGAGGGCGGGGAAGAAGTCTATCTGTGTAATTTCCTCGACCTCATCCACGCTCAATGCAAAGTATGAGAGAGGCTCTGATGAGTTCTCGTTCGGCATTATGAAACCGATTGCCTTGATGACAGGATCTGTGTAATCGAGGATAACTTTATAGAAATACTTAGGAACGGCAACATTGTTCTCCCCGATAGTCTCATACGGGCCATCTGTAAGAACGGGACCTGTCACAACATAGACTTCGCCGTCCGTGTAGGCGATACTTCTCACTGCTGACTCGAGGTCGCTCCATATGCCGGCATTGAATGCGTGCACCTGCGGACACATGTTCGAGAGGTAGAATGTATCGCTCATAGCCTCCTCGGACCATCTGAAATCGGCAGCGGGAGCCATATGGCCACGGTCATAGCCGCTTTTTTTATAGTCGCTGAGAGTTGCGGAGCCTGTCGGGATAAGTTCGTCTGAGCGGAAATTGTCTTTTCGCTCTGCTGTCTGTGTCACAACTTCCTCTCTTGTAAGAGAGTAGGCAACCCAGTACGGCACCTCATACTCTTCACAATATGAGAGAGTGTATCCCGTGTGCGTGACAACAATCTCATCATTCGGACCTACCGGTATTTCAAGATTGGCTATAGGCCCTGTACTCTCAAGTCCTACCTCGCTTTCGGAGGGTGTTATGTAACACAATACGAGGAAGATGACTACAAGGGATAACCCCAGAAGTAGAACCTTAAGCCATGTTTTCTTTTTCTTTGCTGCTGCCATTGCTCTGTTCCTTTATTTTCCTGTATCCTTCTTTTCTCGCTTTTCTGATTGTTCCCAGAAGTTTTTTCACCACATCCCTCTCCTCTTTGGAAAGGGAAGCTATCTCCTTAGTAAACAAATCAAGGTGCTCAATGATTACAACAGGAATGTGAAAAACATTATTTTCTTCCAGGGAGCTCAGCACCTTGTATATTGCCTCGACAAGTATTTCCCTTTCCTTCCTTGTAGAGGATGTGAAAAAGCTCCGGAGACTTTCTCCATGCAATCTGCTCCTTGGAGAGAGAGCCTTGTCGTAAATGAATGTTTCTTCCCCCAGTCTCCATGTGAAGGCATCATGTTGGAAAACGCCTATCCCGTCAGACTTGACGACCTTCGGATCCGGGATGGTGTTGAATAGCACTCCGAATATCGAATAGGAGGGAAGATAGCTTTCTGTCTTGTGAACAACAGCCTGCCACCTGGGGGACTCTGTCATTTCTTCCGGGAGCCCGGGAGCATCAAAGGAGTAGATTCTTTCAATTTTATTGAAGGTGCTGTCCTTTGCTTTTAGTGCAGAGTAGAGTGCAAGAGTTCCTCCCTTGCTGTGCCCGGCCATGATGATTGAATTAGCATCATTTGCAATTTCCTCTAAAAAGGAAAGTGCCTTCCTCTCAGAGGGAATTTCATCCTCGAAACCGAGGTTCAGATCCTCCTTCCAACCGGTTATGGACTCGTCGGTCCCCCGATAAATTAGGATATCGGGAAGGGATTCTCCCTTGAAGACGGCGGCTCCAAATTGCTCTTCATTCTGTCTTTCGCTTGAGAGCGAATAAGCAAAGCGGGAGAGAGTGAGGGAAGAGAATCTCTTTGATGAGATGACTTTTGCCCACAGCTTATAGCGGTTGGTATCGAAGCCTGATGTAAGCTCTATTGGAAGCGGACAGACAATAGGATAAAGCTCCTTGAGAGTCAGACCCTCTCCGTAGTTTTTCACATCCTCGAATCTTTGATAGATGAGGACAGAGAGGATCAAGGCATCAACTTCTCCAAACGGGAGTGAGGTGAAATCTTTCTCTCCACGCCAGACAATGTTATCTAAAAGGTTATTCCGCATTCTTTTTTCTCAAGAAGAAAGATAATCAAAAAAAGAAAGATAATCAAAAGAATAAGAAGCGGGGAGCAATAAGTTCGTGAGTCTGTGAAAAGCGGGGCTCCGGAGAGTGTTGTATTTGCTCCTCCTACAATTGTTGTGCTGAAGAGGTTGTTCATATAGTGCATTGCCCATACGGAGGTGTAAGAGAGGGTATAAAGCGAGAGAAGAGATGCCAGGACACCCCAGAGAAAATAGACACAGAGCTGGACAAGCGGGAAATCAGATGCCCCTGTTACTTCCACATTCATTAGATGCGGTAGAAGAAAGAAGATTCCCAGGAGAAGTGAGAGGACTATATTCTCCTTTGTGCCGAGCTTTCTTTTCTCCGGGGACCAGATTCTGTGGGGGAGAACACGGAAAACGACCTCCTCTGCAAGAGTTTGAGGAATAAAGAGAACAAGGGACAGAAGGAGAAAGACAAGAAATTCAGATATGCTCTCTTCACTTCTTTTGATAGTCTTAAATGAGATAAGTGAATAGAGAATATATATAACAAGTGTAATTAAGGATACTTTTATGAACTCAGAAGTATTTAACTTATCATCTATATAGGAGAGTATGCCAGAGTGAAAGAAGATTCTGAGAAGGCCCTCCAGAGAAGCCAGCATGACAAGGTGTGGAACAAAGACCAGGATGAAGGATCCAATCTTCGTTGACGAGAAGAAGTAAGTCTTTCCCAAAAGAGAAAGAAGCATTCCACCAAGGGAAAGCCACATAAAGAGGGTGATAAGGAGGATAAGAACATACTTTATTCTGTCGCTATCTGATTCTTTCAATTGCTGTTTTCATCCTTTCGAGTGCACTCTTCACTTCGCTGAAGTTCGTTCCGTAATTGAAGCGTACAAACTCTTTATATTGCTCTCCGAACCAGCTTCCGTCATTCATGCATACAGATGCTTCCACACCGAAGAAGCGTGAGAGGATTCCGCCTCCGGGAGAGTTGTATTTCTCCGGAGAAGAGAGAACTGCTCTCTCGACAAGAGGATAGATTTTGCTGCAGTCCAGGAATGTGACGAAGGACGAGTTTCCCTTAACCTTCCTGATTCCGCATTCATGCTCGATGAAGAATGAATCAATATAGTCGGAATTCCTCTTGAGGTAGGCGCATAGTTCCCTGTTGTAATCATCGCACTCCGTGTAGGCTTTACGTGTCATCTCTCCGATGAAGTAACCCGGAGTTGTAAGCCAGAGTGCTTCCTCATGTTTCTTCCACTTGTCATGCATGTCCTTGTCGGAGAAGATGAGGTAGGCGGAGTGTTCTCCCGCAAGGTTGAAAGTCTTTGACGGCGCCATGAATGTGATGGTCTTCGCCCCGACCTTCTCATTTGCCTTTCCCATCGGGATATGGACATGTCCGGGATGTACGAGGTCGGCGTGGATCTCATCTGAGAGTACCGGTATGTTGTACTTCTTGCCGATCTCAAGTACTGCCTTAAGCTCTTCTTCCCTAAAGACAATCCCTGAGGGATTATGCGGGGAGCAGAAGAGAATCATTGAGGCATTTGCAGCTTTCTTTTCAAGTTTCTCAATGTCCAACGAAAAGCGGGAGTCCCTGTAGTCAAGTTCAAGTTCGTCCATTACCCGCCCCGAGAGGGAACACAATTCTCTGAATGGCCGGTAAGTCGGACTTGGTATTATGATATTGTCTCCCTTCTTTGTGAAAAGCTCTATGGCAGAGGCTATGCCGTGGAGGAGACCCATTGAGAATGATATGTCTTCAATCTCGACATCCCAGTTATGCTTACGCCTAAGCCAGGATGAGAATACGCCCGGAAGGTCGTCAAATGTCGGGTAGCCGTAGACTCCGCTTGAAGCAGTTTTCTCTGCCACATCTATGACGGCGGGAGGAGCGAAGAAATCCATGTCAGCAACCCAGAACGGTCTTGCATCAGGGTTTGCTGAAATACTCTCTATAGCTTTCTTATTCCATTTTTCACAATTTGTTCCCTCTCTTACGGGGGAGATATCGAATGAGGTCATGTTAAGAATAGTAGATGAAAACGGGAAAAAGAGAAACTGCCGGAATTTAGAGTATGTGATTATTGTTTTCCATGTGATACGATATTGGTATGAAGACAATAGATACAGGCAATTCCTCATTTGAGAAGCTCATAACAGCCGGGAATATCTACGTAGACAAGACAAAGTATCTGTATAATCTCCTTGGAGACGGGGGAACATATTACTTCTGTGCCCGTCCGCGCAGATTCGGCAAGTCGCTGACAGTGAGTACT
>CAVHPV010000082.1:0-8362 GCA_963638045.1 Faecalibacterium sp. CAG:74
GGTTCAGTTTGCTTAGTTCAGTGGTTCACCGTTTATAGGCCTATGGTTCAGTTTGCATGAGCCTAGTGGCTCCGAGAGGCAGGCGAAGACACTCGATAAAGCTAAGATTGTCTAATTCATCGGTAATTTCATGAATGATTGAAGATAGACAATTGAAGTCAATCTGTTCAAAGAGGCACATGCAAAAGAGTATGCTCGAAGGCTCAAGGTTCAGTTGTCAGAACAAATCAGAATGGGAGCCTGTTGTCCTTACAAGATTCAGCAATAGTTCTGATTTCACAATCTGTTAGACCAAGAGCCAGTCTGGTTCTATGTGACATTCTCTCATGCTCTTGTAGTTTTTTGAATCGGCCAGTGCATGATCTTTGAACTTATCTGGAAGTTTCTGCTCTGTTGCAAGAAGGAAGATCACATTTTCAAGTTCCTTGATATCAAGTCCTCGTTTGACTGCTTTTTTGTAGTCTTTCTTGAATTGAGTGTTGTATTTAATCGTCAGTATTAAGTGATTCCATAAGTTCTTCAACAGAGTTGAAAGGGCCATGCATATCCTCCCCCCTTTGCGTCTGCTCCATAGCTTTGAGTGTTGTTTTGTTTGGCATTTCAAGGTTGACGACAAAGGGAAAACCTTTGCTTCTGATTGACTGGCGGAGAAACACATTGATTGCAGTTGTCATGTCGATTCCCAGCTCTGAGTAGATCGCTTGAGCCTCCTTCTTTATAGAACTGTCCAGTCTTATTGTCATGCTGGTTTTTGAAGTTGTTGCTGTCCTCATAATGGTCACCTCAATTGCAAGATACTGGAAATATGAATAAAAAGCAATACATTGTACTTCTACCAGCATTACATATAATATGTGTTGGGGAACTTGCAAACTCACGTGAGATTTGAATTTTTGTATGCATTTGATTATCAAAAAGAAAAACCGCCCGGTAATCCCCGAGCGGTCTGCTTGTTTGAAAGTTGTTATTTGTCTTGAGTTACAATCAATAACCCTGCTGGCACATAGCATCTGCAACCTTCTTGAAGCCTGCAATGTTAGCACCCTTTACATAGTCGATGTAGCCGTCTGAGCACTTTCCTTCCCTTACGCATGAAGCGTGGATGTTTCTCATGATTCCATGAAGCTTCTCATCAACTTCCTTTGCATCCCAGTTGAGGTGCATAGCGTTCTGGCTCATTTCAAGACCGGAAACTGCAACACCGCCGGCATTTGCTGCCTTGCCTGGAGCGAACGGGATTCTTGCCTTCTGGAAAGCCTGGATAGCCTCCGGGCTGCATCCCATGTTACTTGTCTCGATGACATACTTGACGCCGTTCTTGATGAGCATCTCTGCATCCTCGCCTCTGAGCTCGTTCTGGAGAGCACATGGGAATGCCATGTCGACTTTGACTTCCCAGGGTTTTCTTCCAGGGATGAACTTTGCACCGAACTTCTCAGCATAAGGAGCGACAACGTCGTTGTTGGAAGCTCTGAGTTCGAGCATGTATGCAATCTTCTCAGGAGTGTTGATTCCCTCTTCGTCGAGAACGTATCCGTCCGGGCCGGAGATTGTGACAACCTTTGCACCAAGTTCAGCTGCCTTTGTGACAGCACCCCATGCTACGTTACCGAAACCGGAAATAGCAATTCTCTTGCCTTCGAAAGAGTCGCCGTGCTCCTTGAGCATCTCGTTTGCAAAGTACATTGTACCGAAGCCTGTTGCCTCAGGTCTGATGAGAGAACCACCCCATCCCCATCCTTTTCCTGTGAGGACTCCGGTATTCTCATCTCTAAGTCTCTTGTACTGTCCATACATGAAACCGATTTCCCTTCCGCCAACACCGAGGTCGCCTGCCGGGACGTCTGTGTCAGGTCCGATATACTTTTGGAGCTCTGTCATGAATGAACGGCAGAATCTCATGATTTCAGCATCGCTCTTTCCCTTCGGTGAGAAGTCAGAGCCACCCTTACCACCACCCATCGGGAGTGTTGTGAGGGAGTTCTTGAAGATCTGCTCGAAGCCGAGGAACTTGAGTGTTCCGAGTGTTACGTTGGCATGGAATCTCAATCCGCCTTTGTAAGGTCCGATAGCGTTGTTGAATTGCACCCTGTAGCCTCTGTTGACCTGGAGTTCATGGTTGTCATCCTCCCACTCAACCTTGAATTCGATGACCCTGTCCGGTTCGACGATTCTGTCGAGAATCTTGTTCTTCAGATACAGTGGGTTTGAATTGACGGTATTGATGACTGATTCGATGACTTCTCTTGCAGCCTGGATGAATTCAGGCTGTGCAGGGTTCTTTCTCTCGAGCTCTGCCATAAATGTATTAAGTTCGTACATAATAATCTCCTTTTGATTATGCATTAAGCGTAAATCCACTTTTAATATCCGTCAATTATTATTTTTTCTTTAATTTTTCTTTCTAATTTTAATCATATCTTTAATTTTTCTTTAAAATTTTGATGAAATCATAAGGATTTTGATAAATTGGTTTAATAAAAGGGCATTATCCCATGTTTTCTTGTAGTCTATCTTCTTATTTTATAATAAAATACCATTGGCGGTAAAACATATCTGAGGTGCTGGTTTTCCTGTGGCGGTACCTGGAAGAAAAGAGTCGCACCATCCTATGGATATGTGTCCCCTCATTATTTATAATGTACGCGAGGACTGAGATGATTGACCTGCTTTACAAGATATCTGTTTGGGCACTTGCCGCATTGCTTTTACTTTTGATTGTCCTGATTTCCATTGTCGGAGTCGGGGAGAATGTACTTACTGTACTGGGCTGGATTACTGCCTTCTTTATCCTTTCATCTGCTGTCCTGTTCCTGGTCAGACGTAAGAAGAATTGAGTATGTACTATCAGCTGGATGAAACCTGGGTGCCTTTCTCCTCTTTGATGCTCAAGCATATATATAATGTCCTTCTTATCTGTTCGGACTATGACAGATTTATGCTGGAGGAAGACGGGAGAGTCGAGGAGGAGCTATATAAGGAATATACACAGCTCGGCCTCAGCAACCCTCCGAAGATCACACATGTCAACAATGAGAAGGAAGCTCTGGAGACACTTAAAAGGGGACAGTTCGACCTTGTCATCTCCATGCTGGATCTGGGCTCCGGGAGAGTTGAGGCACTGGCAGAGTCCGTCAAGGCATACAACCCGAATCTTCCCTTCATCGTACTCTCTCCATCTCCTGACCACAGGAAGGCCAAGGTTCTCAAAGGGGAGAACTGCCCTTACATAGATTATCTTTTCTATTGGCTTGGAAACCCATCACTCTTTCTTGCAATGATCAAGCTGATTGAGGATGCAATCAATATCGAGCACGACACAAAGGAGGCGGATGTGGAGGTAATCCTCTTTGTTGAGGATTCCGTCCGTTTCATCTCATCCTATCTTCCCGAGATATATACCCTTTTGATCAAACAGAACAGGTCCTCAATCCTTGAGGCCCTCAATGACTGGGGAATAAAACTCAGAATGAGAGGAAGACCCAAGATTGTACTTGCCCGGAGCTATGATGAAGCAATGGAAATATATAAAAGATACAGGGAAAATATTCTCGGTGTCATAACAGATCTCTCGTACCCGTCTCCTTATGGAAAGGACAATGCCGGAGAATACCTGGCAGAAGTAGTCAAAAAAGACAACCCGGAGCTTCCTGTTCTCATACAGTCCACCGATCTTTCCGGATGGGATGCTGCAAAGAGGGCCGGTGTCGATTTTATATGGAAGCTCTCTCCTGACAGGTATATTGAACTAGGAACTTACTTCAGGGACAAGTACAACTTCGGCCCCTTCAGATTCATCAATCCCGATAACGGGGAGACGATAGCAATTGCATCCAGCATGAAGGAGCTGCAGGAGACAATGATAAAAGTCCCACTTTCATCATTCAGCTATCATGTGAGACGCAATGACTTCTCCCGCTGGCTCAGGGGCCAGTCCCTCTTCTCACTGGCAACGACACTCAAGCCTATCACGACCAAGAGGGATGACTCCGATGCGGAGAAGACTAGAGAGCTTATATACCAGACAATAAAGAAGTTCAGGAAGGACAGAACCCGCGGCAGCATTGCCGAGTTCAGGAGGGAGAACTATGATGAGACCTATCTTTTTACCAGACTCGGGAAGGGCTCCCTCGGGGGAAAAGGCAGGGGACTGGCGTTCCTGGCAACTGAAATGAAGGCCTCTAAAATAAGTGAGAAGTACCCTGAAGTGTATCTTTCCATTCCACGTACCATCGCGATTTCTACTGAGGTGTTTGACAAGTTCCTTCTTGTCAATGACTTCTGGCCGAGTGATTTCACCCGTATCGAAGATGACGCCGTCATCCTCGACACCTTCCTCAAGGCAAAGGTCCCCGAGGACTTCATCCTCGACATGAAGAGGGTTCTTGAGGTAATACATGTCCCTATGTCAGTGAGGTCCTCCTCCCTTCTCGAGGACAGCCATTTTTATCCTTTTGCGGGAGTCTATGAGACATGCATGATTCCGAATACGGGGAGTGACGAAGAGAGACTTGAGGACCTTCTTAGTGCAGTCAAGACTGTGTGGGCATCCACATACCTCTCGAAGGCAAGAGAGTACCTCAAGAGCACCGGACATGCCGTCGAGGAGGAGAAGATGGCAGTAGTCCTCCAGCAGATTACAGGATCCTGGCACGGTGACTACTGGATGCCGAACATATCGGGGGTGGCGAGGAGCCTTGACTACTACCCGGCAGGAAACAGGGTTGCGGAGGATGGACTGGGGATGCTTGCTTTTGGTATGGGAAAGACTGTCGTGGACAGCGGAACCGCGTTCCGCTTCTGTCCGGCTAAGCCACAGATTCCTGTGACATCCCTCAACGGAAGAGCTTCCCAGCAGCGTACTTTCTATGCTCTTGACAGGAGGGTGAAGTTCAACCCGAAGGACGATATAGACAACCTCAAAGAGCTTAATCTCTCTGAAGCTTATAAGTGGCCGGAGGCGGTAAAAGGAGTCATGAGCACAGTCCGTCCTGACGGCTTCATGTCAGAAGATCCGAGGGATGAAGGCTTCAAGAGTCTGACATTCAACGGTGTTGTTAAATATGACATGTTGAGACTACCTGAGATTATAAACGACATACTCAAGCTGGGCTCAAGGACGATGGCGGAGCCTGTGGAGATAGAGTTTGCCGTGAATACGGAACACTCCGGACGCCCCGACTTCTCAATATTGCAATTAAGGCCCATCTCTTCCACAGACAGGTTCGAGAATGTCGATATAACCCCGGAGGAGGAGAAGAGGGCACTTATCTTCTCTCCCCACATAATGGGAAACGGGAAGGTTGATAATATAAAAGATATTGTTATCTTCCGGGAAGACAGATTCCGTCCCAGTGAGATGGTGAGAATGGCAGAGGAACTTGAGAGATTGAATGCATACAGCGACGATGAATATATCCTTGTCGCAGCAGGGCGTCTCGGGTCCTCTGACAATTGGCTCGGTATTCCATGTTCCTGGTCCCAGATATCACACTCACATGTAATAGTCGAGACAGGAGTGAAGGAGCTGCAGGCAGAGCCGAGTGAAGGTACGCATTTCTTCCAGAATATGACAAGCCTCGGGTGTCTGTACCTTACAGTAAACCCCCTTCTCGGAAAGGGTACAATAGACTACAGCCGGATCTACTCACTTCCCTGTGTTATGGAGACAGAGCATTTTGTGAGAGTCTCATCCCCGGAGCCCTTTATGGTCAAGGCTGACGGACAGGAGGGGAAGGCCGTTATCCTATCAGGAGAGAAATCATGACAGAGCTGGCATTACCGGCAGGAAATCTACAGAGTGCACTCGTTGCATTCAATAACGGAGCCGATGCAGTTTATTTCGGACTCAAGGAATTTTCAGCAAGAAAGGGAGCAGTGAACTTCTCCCTTGAGGATCTATCGAAGATCAGACGTTACTCTCTCGATAACGGAAAGAGAATATATGTGACAGTCAACACCCTCATTGATGACAAGTCACTCGAGAAGGTTATTCCTCTTCTTGATGCCCTCTCTTTCTATGGTAATGACGGCGTCATAATCCAGGACCTGGGACTTGTCGACATAATAAGGCACCATTATCCAGAGCTCAAGATGCATGGTTCAACCCAGATGGCAGTCCATACAGCAGAGGGAGTGAGGGAGCTTCAGGATCTTGGCTTTGAGAGAGTTGTGCTATCGCGGGAGCTTACTCTCAAAGAGATAGAAAGCATAAGAAATAAGTGTCCCGACATAGAACTCAAGGTCTTCATCCACGGAGCCCTGTGCTATGGTTTCTCCGGTCTTTGCTCAGCATCCTATCTCAAGTGCGGACGCTCAGCCAACGGCGGTGAGTGTGCCCAGATATGCAGAAGCTGGTTCAAAGACGAAAAGACAGGGAAGAAGGGATACTTCTTCAGTATGGAGGATCTTTGTATAAAAGAGGAGCTCAAAGCCCTGAGGGACATGGGGATAGACAGCGTCAAGGTCGAGGGAAGACTCAAGAGCCCGGAGTACATAGCAGCAGCCTCCTGTTACTACAGAGCCATCCTTGATGATAAGACTCCAAACGAGGAAGACGAGAAGGCCCTCTATACAACCTTCCTTCGTAAGAGCGGAGACGGGTACCTCAACTACAGAAAGAACAGGGGGAGTCTCCTCAGTGGCGACTATCCGGGTCATATGGGCCTCTACATGGGAAAGATAGTGGACGAGAGAGGCCCCGATGCCTTTCTTGAGACAGAGGAGATACTGGAGAACCATGACGGAATCCAATACTTTGTGAAAGACAGTAATAATCTTCCCGAGCCCGTAAAGACATCTGCTGCTATAAGACGCAGAACCCCTTCCGGGTATATACTCAAAAAAGAATACGGACAGAGTCTTCTTGGTAAGGATATATATAAGATGTCGGACTCAACACGACGTGAGAGGACACCGTCGGAGAATATTCCACTGTTTCGTAAGGGAACAGAAATTACCATAAATCTCTACAAAGACAGGATAGAGGGCTCCATCCTCGGTAAGAGTATAACAGTGGAGACAGAAGTTGAGGAGTCGGAGAAGAAGAGGGACATGAGAGAGACACTTACCTCCCTTTTCTCGGAGAGCGGTACATCTCCTTATACTCTCTCATCCCTCACATACAACAATTACACAGCAATAGACTATCCTTTCGTCCGGCCATCCATCCTCAAGGAGTTCAGACGTTCCCTCTACGCTCTGGTTCCGGAGCCGATAATCACCACTCCCGTTCTTCATGGAATAAAAAGAAAGGAAGGATCATTCATCCTCCCGGATAGGAATCTCCTTGAGGGAGATCTTCCCTGGAGCATGGAAGGAAAGAAGATAGAAGGTAGGACATACTTCACATTCCCACCCGTAACCTTCAACGAAGAAAAAACCTTTTCTGATATGCTCACCGCCACCAATGGACACGATAACGTTACAATAGGGATAAACAACATCTCCCAGGTGAGGTTTGCAAAAAACCACCCGGAGTTCACCTATTTTGCCGATATTTATCTATATCTATCAAACAGGTACTCATTATCACTCCTTCTAGGCGAGATACCCGCCCTCAAAGCCGGCTACCTCTGGTTTGAGAGAGATGAATATTCCTCTTTTTGGCCTTTTGAGCCAACAGTGACAGACTATGAACCACCATACTTCATCTCACGTACATGCTACAGGCATGATGCTCTCCATAAAGATTGCATAGGTTGCACTCAGAAAGAAGATTACACCCTCTCCCAGAACGGAGAGCGATTCACCCTCAAGGTGAGAAATTGCATGACAATCCTCTCCAGGGAAAAGAAAGACGCATCGGATACCTTAAAGAACAATCTTAAACAATATAATCTGACAAAGTAGGTTGTCCAAACGGAGGCGGCTCTCTTTGCTCTTGCCAAATCTTAATTTAAGAGGAGGTAAGACACTTGGAAGCATTAACAATACTATCAATTGTTGTTGGTGTCGCCGGGCTTCTTGTCGGTGTCATTCAGATTATTCTGACTTTGATGCAGTACAAAAAGAACAAAAAAGAGCAAAAAAATCGCCGCTAAGCTGAGAACTACCGGCGATTTCATTTGAACTCACTGGCAAGAGCAAGCTGACCGCTTTCGGACAACCTTTTCTTTTACCATGTAAATAATAATCATGCCCAAACGTTTCCGTCAATCCCTGCCTCAAAAAGAGCAGAAATAAAGATTGCAAAACTTCCTGCCCGGTGGTAGGCTTGAAGCATGGGAATAGTGATAATTAACGAACGTATAAGGAATTATACGGGGGGGGGTATCATAATTACCTCTCCGACATAGAAAATAAAACAAATACAAATCAATACAACCACATGAGGCCAGAACACTCATGTGGACTTTTTTAC
>CAVHPV010000083.1:0-8325 GCA_963638045.1 Faecalibacterium sp. CAG:74
AGGTGCTACCATAGGAAGGGATTTATACTAAACTCAGGATGCAAAACTCAGAATCCTCAGGAATCTGAAATTTTTGGATGAACGCAGTCATATACACCGGAAGATATACAATCCTACCACAAACCTCAACATTGGCGTTAGAAAGCACAATCGCCTCATCAAGACCATACTTAGGGTTATCAAGAATCTTATCAAGTGCGTTGTGCTTGTGGTAATCTCTGCCAGATTTGACCTCTATCGGCACAACTTTACTGCGGTAAGAAATCAGGAAGTCTACTTCTCCCTGTTTTCTGCGGTTGAAATAAAAGAGTTTATTGAATCCATGGGCAATAAGTTCTTGAGCAACATAATTCTCATAGACGGCACCAAAGTTGATTTCTTCCTCTCCTTTTAGAATTCTCAGCTGAATATCATCCATATACATGTTCGCCAGAAGCCCCACATCACACAGAAAGAGTTTGAAAAGTGTAGCTGTCTCAGATAAAGCTAAAGGAAGGCGAGGTTCTCTTGCATTGAATACCGGAATCGCTACACCAGCTTTCTCCAACCACTGGAAGGTGTTCTCATATCTATTGGCTTTTGCATTTTTATCAAGATCCCTGAGTACATATCTTTTGTTTATGCTATTCAGTTCCCCTGGAATATTCTCAAAAACCTCCCTTATCCTAAGTTTTCTGTCCATTGCTTCATATTGAGAAATATCCTCTCCATATCGGAGGAGTATATTCGACTGCTCTGTAACCGTGTCTCTCAGATTATTTGTCATAAGATATTTAACAACAGCAGCAGGCATTCCCCCAACAACAAGATAGAGGCGGAAGATATCCAGCATGAATTTATGGATGGATTCATCAACTGGGATCCTCTTCTCAAATGATTCTCCGATGGAATCAAATATCTTCTGCTGAACACCATTTGCAACACAGAATTCCTCAAAGTCCATGGGAAACATCCTGATCGAATCCATATAACCAACAGGAATTGATTTGATATTGTAGAGCTCAACTCCCAGGAGAGAACCGCTGAGAATATACTTGTAACTGCCATCAAGCACCAGATATTTCATGGCAGTCACACACTCCTTACAGCATTGAATTTCATCGAAGAAGAATAAGGTTTTTCCTTTCTCAACTTTCTCTTTTGTCAGGAGCGGAAGTCTAGACAGAATATCTTCTGAATTTCTCGAGGTTGTAAATATTTCCCGGGCTCGTTCATCATCCATGAAATCTACTTTCACAAAATGCTCGAAAGCCTCCCTTCCCAGATGTTCAATAAGAAATGATTTTCCAACCTGTCGGCAACCATCAACCAGAAGGCATTTCTTATCATCTGAGGTAAAAAAAGCCCGTATATCTTTCTCAATTTTCCTCTTCAGAACGATTTCTTTTTTATTTTCTTCCATAGAAAGATGTTAGCTGTTTATTGCCCTACTTTGCAAGATTATTTTAACTGTTTTTGCCCTACTTTGCATGGGTTTTAAGGCCAACAATGCCCTACTTTGCATCATTCTACAGAGTGGATAACCTCCGGAAGGAGCTGTTTCTTACGGCTGAGAATACCGGGCATATCATAAACACAAGGGCATATTTCATTCCACATGAACCTTCTTCTGTATTTGATATCCGTTGTAAGGAGGATACTCTCTTCCTTTAACACATCAGTAATCATCAGCATCGCCCAGTCAAATCCCCTGTTCTCCTTGATAGTATTGAGGGCTTCAAGATACTTATCCTTATAAATTGATACGTCAGAAAGTGTTGTCACCTCACACTGCCCGATTCCGAACTTCACGCCGTTCTGACTGTAGGACTTGAAGTCACCACCGATTGCAGACATCGGATCACGGGATGCAAGGGAATCTATGACAGAGAAGAGCCTCGTCCCAAATGCATTTATATCATACTCTCCCGATATCGCAGCTAGTGCCCCAGCAGCAGTCTTATCAACCTGTGTGGTCGTGGGACTTCTCAGCACGAGCGTGTCTGACATGATTCCCGTCAGCAATACCCTGGCCGTAGTCTCATCGGGAACGATATTATGTCTCAGATATTGCTGGTACACTATTGTACATGTGCTTCCGAGAGGCTCTGCATCAATGAAAATAGGAAGACTGGTCTTGAGCGCATCAAGACGGTGGTGGTCGATAATCTCAACAACTGTCGCATCCTCGATTCCCCTTATGCTCTGTCCAACCTCATTATGGTCAACAAGAATCACCTCATATGAAGGTTTACGTAAAAAGCACCTTCTTGTGACAAAACCAACAAATTTGTCCTCATCAAAGACTGCAAGACCCCTTAGGTTTGATGATGCAAGGTCCTCCTTGGCATCGTCAAAGAAGTCATTGACACTCAGACGGCGTCCCTGCTTCCCCATAATCGTCGAGACTGCGGGAGTCATTCTAAGCCTTCTCTCAACTTCAGCTGTCCCGAGCTCCGTCAGGTAAACTGTGCCATCATAACCGGAGAAATCTATGTCCTCACAGGTTGCACTCGTGGTGATGATTATGGCTGCAACACCTGTCTTCATTGCATATTCAATGTATCTCTTGCGGTGTCCCAGCACTACAATCGAATCTTTTCTGCCGTCGACAAAGTGGCAAAACTCTTCATACGCCGCAGCTCCCGCAAGGATAGTAGCACTAAAGCTCTCCCTTCCCCTCTTGATAATTCTGCCGGGGATTACCGACTCTATATTCTTTACAAGAAAGTCATAATGGGGAATTTCCTCAGCATTGTCCTTCAGAAACCATGAAGTAATATCATCAATACTCAAGAGCCCTATGAATGAACCATCACTATAGACCGGGAATGCTGACGGATGGCTCTCATTGTATGCCTTGACAAGATTATATATCGGAGCACCGGCCTCTACTGTCTCGTTAGGCTCAAGCATAACATCTCCGACTTTCGGCTTTACATCTTTCATATATGGAGGTGGTTCAATGCCAAGGAGTGCAAACTGCTTTTCAACTCCGTCACTGAGATGCCCACATCTCACTGCATGGTAATTATTATCAGGATCAATACGTCTCTTAAGCTCTGCATAACCGTATGCCGAGCATATGCTGTCCAGGTCAGGATTGCGGTGACCCGTAATATAAATATCTTTCATACGCTGAAGTGTAAACGAAAAGAGGGAAAGTGAGTATACTGGTCTACATGAGAGATATACTAATTGTTGTAGATATGCAAAATGACTTTGTCTCCGGAGCCCTGGCAGCACCCGGCGCTGAAGATATAGTTGCTCAAATAAAGGAGAAGATACTCTCCTTTGATGGCGATGTAATCTTTACACGTGATACGCACCATAGTGACTACCTTTTGACAGAGGAGGGAAAGAACCTACCTGTCATACATTGCGTGGAGAACACTCCCGGATGGGAGATTGTACCCGCACTTAGAGCGCTCAGAGATGCAATCATCATCAACAAACCCACATTCGGCTCGGTAGAACTCGGCGAGAAGCTGAGAATAATTGACAAAGAGGAGAAGATCAGGAATATAACACTTCTAGGCCTCTGCACTGACATATGTGTAATTTCAAATGCACTTCTTATCAAGGCATTTCTACCGGATGCACACATAGCCGTAGACGCCTCCCTCTCAAAAGGAGTAACAGAGGAAAGACATAAGACTGCACTGGAAGCTATGAGAAGCTGCCAGATAGAAATAAAAGGAGAATAATATGAAAGTAGTTGTTGCCAATGACCACGGAGCTGTTGAAAGAACGAAGGAAATACTGGGACACCTTGAGAAAAGAGGTATTGAATATACATTTCTCGGAACCCTCGAGGAGAAGAGCGTCGATTATCCTGACATGGCCGAAAAAGCTGTACTTGAATACCGTAAAGGGGGATATGACTACGGCATACTTCTCTGTGGAACAGGAATAGGGATATCACTTGCAGCAAACAAGATGAGAGGAATCAGATGTGCACTCGTCCAGAACAAATATGCAGCAGAAAAGACAAGAGAGCACAACAACAGCAACTTCGTTGCCTTCGGAGGCCGCTTTGAATATCCCGAACCCGTCTTGGACATCCTGGATACTTTCCTAGATACACCGTTCTCAAATGAGGAGAGGCACATAAGAAGAATTGAGAAGATGATGGCACTGGAAGGAAAGTGATTTCAAATATAGGGGATTATCCCGGGCTGGTTCTCGAGGTGTTCCCCTATCATCTTCTCCATGTACACCATGTCATACCAGCGGGAGAACTTGTATCCGCATCTGTTAAGGTGGGCAACTTCACGGTAACCCATATGAGTGTGGAACCGGATGCTGTCATGAGTCAAATACTCATTCTCTTCATCAGAATAGGCGATGCAGGCATAGAGGTTTGTTATATTCATCCCCTTGAGGTCTCTCTCAAGCTCAGCGTAGAGGAGTCTTCCAAGGCCGCATCTTCGCATATCCTTATCAATATATATCGTGGTCTCAACAGAATGGAAATAAGCCTTTCTTTCACTGAAAGCATGAGCATACGTATAGGCAACAATCCTGCCGTCAACCTCTGCCACAAGATAGGGATAGAATGAAGATATATTCCTGATTCTCCTTTCAAATTCTTCAATTGAAGGGGTATCATATTCAAAAGAGACTGCTGTATTCTCTACATAGTGAGAATATATTTCCACCAACCTTCCAGCATCGGTTATTCTTACCGGTCTTATATTTATTTTCCCTGTCATATTCATTCACGAAAAAGGAGGGGTAAGCAAAAGCCCTCCCCTCCCTGGTGTTTATTTTCTTTCAAAGAACAACGCCATCTTTGAAAATCGAGATTTCAGAATAGCCGTTTTCTTCATTCCTAGTGCGTTTACCACTTGCAACGTCAAGAATAAAACTGATGAAGTCACCCGTTACCTTGCCCGCATCCTCCTTGAGAAGACGTCCAGCATTGAAGTCAATCCAGTTGGACTTATTCTCTGCAAGAGGCGTGTTGGTGGCAATCTTCACTGTCGGCACAGGAGCTCCAAGCGGAGTACCGCGTCCGGTTGTAAAGAGAATCATATGTGCTCCGCATGCTGTTTGCACAGTTGTGGAGACAATGTCATTGCCGGGACCTGAGAGAAGGTTCAAGCCTTTTTTGCACACCCTGTCACCATACTTGAGAACTCCAGACACAGGTGCACTTCCACCTTTCTGGACACATCCGAGGGACTTATCCTCAAGTGTTGTGATTCCGCCGGCCTTGTTACCCGGACTTGGATTTTCATATACAACCTGTCCGTGTGAGACAAAGTAATGCTTGAATGCATTGATCATATCGACCATTGAATCATACACTTCCCTGCTCACTGCCCTGTCCATAAGAACCTGCTCGGCACCGAACATCTCCGGAACCTCTGTAAGTATTGCAGTTCCACCGATGGATACAAGAGCATCTGTGAAGCGTCCGACAAGTGGATTAGCAGTAATACCGCTCAGACCGTCCGAACCACCACACTTCATGCCGACGACAAGACGGGAGGCCGAAACAACTGTCCTCTTGTCTTCTCTCATGGCAGAGGCAATCTCCTCAAGAAGCTCTCTGCCCTTGGCAAGCTCGTCCTTCTCCTTCTGGCAGACCATGAACTTGACCCTGCTCTCATCAACCTCACCGACAAGCTCCTTGAAGGAGTCCATGGTATTGTTCTCACATCCCAGTCCGATGACAAGCACGCCGCCAGCATTCGGATGATGAACAAGGTCGGAGAGGATTTTGCGTGTTTTCTCATGGTCGTCTCCAAGCTGCGAGCATCCGAAAGGATGGGTCCAGGCATGAACACCATCCTCAAGGTGAAGGTTTTCGTTTCCCCATTGGGCAAGCTTTTTCGATATTTCGTTGACACAGCCGACTGTCGGAACAATCCAGAGTCCGTTACGGATACCTATATCACCATTCTTTCTCTCATAAGCCCTGATACATGGTGAGCCGTCGCTGAGACGCTGTCTCACAGTTTCATTGAACTCCTCAAGGTTCTTCTTAGCCGTCTCCTCATCATAGTGGTACTCTGCCTCTTCAGAAAGTGCGGTCTTGATATTGAAAGTATGAATCCACTCACCCTTCTTTATATCTTCTTGCGCTTTTCCGATAGGATAGCCGTACTTAATGACACTCTCACCTTTCATGATATCTTTCAAGGCAACCTTGTGCCCGGCAGTAACATCTCTAAGGATGGTAAGGGTCTCACCATCCACAATATCGACTTCACCGGCAGTTAACGGCTCAAGGGCAACAGCAACATTATCCTTAGGATTGATTTTAATTAACTTAACCACTTTCACTCCACAATAGTCTTGATAGCTTCAGTCATGCCGAGAGTCCAGATCTTCTCGAGGTCTTCCTTGACAAGTGCCTCAAGGCCCTTAACCTGTGTGAGATCCTGTCCCCACCATTCAGTCTTTTTAAGGACAGAAGAAGCAAGTTCAGCAGCCTTATCACTTACACTCTTATAAGATGCAGCGTACTTAGCAGCAAAGAAGTCAATGACATCAGGGGAATCCATAATCTTGTACTCATTGCCCTCTCTCTTACCGAAGTAACCGCCTTCTTTCTTCTCACCTTCATAGAATGCAATGAGAGAAGCAAATGAGAAACAAAGTGTTGAAGGAAGTTTTCCATATTTCTCGAAATATCCCAGGAGTGACGGAAGGTCTCTGGTCTTGAACTTTGATGTGCTGTTAAGACTGATCGAAAGCAGAAGGTGGACAATGCTCGGGTTGCGGAAACGGTTGAGAACATCACCTGCATAACCTGTCAGAAGATCCTTATTGCCATCCATTGACGGGATAATTTCCTTGAAGAGACCCTGATCCATGAAAGAGGAGATGAGAGGATCCTTCATACATTCTTCAATGGTTGTCTTACCTGCAAGATATGCTGCAAGTACAGTCATTGTATGCGTACCATTAAGGATTCTGACTTTACGTGTGCGGTAGAATGACATGTCATCTGTCCAGACAACGTTGAGCCCTGCCTTGCCGGTCGGGAGTTCATCCTCATGGCTCTTATGTGTGTATTCGATAGCCCAGAAGAGGAACTTCTCAGCTGCATCAAGGAGATTGTCCTTATAGCCAAGGCGTTCACAGATAGCATCAGCCTCTGCTCTCGGGTAACCCGGAACGATTCTGTCAACAAGTGAACAACAGAAGTCACAGGACTCATCAACCCACTTTGCAAATCCTTCCTCAAGACCCCAGTCTTCAGCATGCTTCATAACCCATTTTCTGAGGAACTGGCCATTCTTGTCGATGAGCTCACATGGGATGAAGATAAGTCCCTTGTTAACGTCTCCGTTGAATGTCTTGTATCTTCTGTAGAGGAATGCTGTAACCTTTCCAGGGAAAGAAGCCTGAGGTTTGTCGTCAAACTTCACTGACGGGTCATATGCAATACCTGCCTCAGTCGTATTGGAGAAAATAAATCTAAGATCCGGATTATCTGCAAGGGCAATATATTTCTCATAGTCTCTGTAAGGGTTTACACATTCCTTCACCGATGTGATTACTCTGTCCTCTTCAACTCTCTTTCCATTCTCGACACCGCTGAGGATTGTTGTGTAAACAGCATCCTGGGCATTAATCATATCACCCATGCCGTTCTGGAGTGGCTGGACCATAACAACAGATCCGTTGAAATCTGTCTTCTCATTCATCACATCAATCTGATAGTCAATAAAAGCCCTGAGGAAGTTCCCCTCTCCAAACTGTACTGCTTTGACCGGACGTGCCGTCTTTTTAACAACTTCATTGATTGCTTTCATAGCATTCTCCTTTTGCCAATAATTAAGAGTTTCAGACTCTACTTCAAATTTTAAATTCCTCTTCTCCACAGGTCAACAAATAGTCTTGTTTAGATTCTTTTCACTTTTTGAACAAAATCATGACTTTATAGTTATTTATCGAATATGCCACATAAAAGATGTCAGCCCAAACTGTGGAAAAATACATTTTTCCTGGTATCCACTTTCTGTGCCCATCTCAATCAAGAAAAAACGGCCCGGAGAAACCGGACCGACTATATAGAAGAGATAATTCCTTATTTGTTCATAGCCTCTGCAACTGCTACAGCAACTGCAACGGATGCACCGACCATCGGGTTGTTACCCATGCCGATGAGACCCATCATCTCAACATGAGCAGGAACAGATGAGGAACCTGCAAACTGTGCATCAGAGTGCATTCTTCCCATTGTATCTGTCATGCCGTAACTTGCAGGACCAGCTGCCATGTTATCCGGATGGAGAGTTCTTCCCGTACCACCGCCTGATGCTACAGAGAAATACTTCTTTCCAATCTCATTGCATTCCTTCTTGTATGTACCTGCAACAGGATGCT
>CAVHPV010000084.1:0-8269 GCA_963638045.1 Faecalibacterium sp. CAG:74
CAGTAATAATATCATATGAAAAGAAGAAAGGGACAAGTCAATGAAGTTATTTGTGTCCAAGATTTTTCATAGGCTGCCTCTTCCATAAAGTTCTTACTGTACAAAATTGATAATCCCTATCCTCAGATTCTTTCTTGACTCAAGTGAACCAGATAGACACCATATCCATCTTCACAGATTGGAAGATTCTAAAGCAAGACTCAGCAAAAAAAATTGACGGCCCAAAAGAGACCGTCCCGATTAGATGAAAAAAGGATTACATCAAATCCTTAGGCTTACGAGCTGTGTTGCCTGTCTTTTCACAATAAGCAACATGGCGAAGCTTTCCGTTCTCGAAAACACTCTTCATCTTGATAACACCACCCCACTTGCTCATGAGAGCCTTAGCTCCTTCACGGTGTGCGTTCTTTGATACGTTACCTGGCATATCTATAATCCTCCGACTAATTATTCAAAACTACCAAGCCATAATATACAAATTGCATCATTCTTTGTCAAATCCTGACCTGACGAAAACAGTTTTAACATATATCAGATAAGTTTGTCATCTCTCTGAATCTACTTTTTGGATTTTTTTACTAGAGGTACTTGATTTTACTTCGGCCTTTAATTTATAGTTACATCCGTGCTTGAAAGAGTACATGCCGCCTTAGCTCAGCTGGCCAGAGCACGTGATTTGTAATCTCGGGGTCGTTGGTTCGAATCCGACAGGTGGCTTATTAACCAGTCATTAATGACTGGTTTTCTTTTTGCCTGTTTTCTTGGTTTCACTATCAGACATGAGTAAAAATGTTGTACTGGATGCCAGGAAACTTTAACCTTGTTACCTGCACAGATAGGATATAAAATTTCGTCATGGACAAAATTAAGCTTGATGATTTCCTTGACTACAACTATCTCTCCGATCTAAAGGCCAACGGAGACGGCATCTTCTTCACTCTTAGCCGGGCCAAGAAAGACAGACTCGGTTACGAAAGTAACTTCTACACTCTCCGTGACAAAGAGCCGAGAGCCTTGACAAGTGACGGAAAAGCCTCGTACGGGGTACCGTACAGGGGAAAATTCTATTTCCTGGCTAAACGTACGGATGACGAGAAGAAGGATGAAAACAAGTTCAAAAGCACCATATATTGTCTTCCTCTTGATGGAGGAGAGGCTTCTCCTCTTCTTGAAGTGGACGGCTCCCTGACCAAGTTTGATCCGCTCGGAAAAGATAGATTTGTCGGCCTTATCTCAATTGACAGGAGACTTGAAGGTCTTACTGGAGAGGATAAGATGAAAACATCAAAGGAAATAGAAAACTGGGAGGATATCGAAGAGACAAGCTTCTATCTCAACGGAGCGGGTTTTATAAACGGAAGAAGAAACAGACTTGCGGCCTTCTCGAAGGATGGAGTGATAAATATCTTCAAAGATGACTTCAACACATCCTTCTACTCTATAAGCCAAGACAGGACAAAACTTGTCGCACTAGGGGAAGTCAGGACAGAGGCGAAAATGCAATTTACAACAGAAATCAGAATCGTGAACCTGACTGATTTCAGCTGGTATATCGCACTCCCTCTCGGAATTATGAGCATAAGCGGTGCATGGTTCCTCTCTGATACGCTCATCGCAATGGGCAGCAACATGAAGAAATACGGCATCAATGAAAATGACAATTTCTACACAATAAAGGACGGGAAGGCAAAGTTGCTCTCAAAATGGGGAGAATCAACCTGGTCAAGTGTCGGTTCAGATGTACGGCTCAAAGGAGGAGAGAGTCGTGTCATTGACGGCAACTGGTTATACTTCACAACCACCATTGGATGGTCGTCTTGCGTATACAGGATTAATGTCCGAGGGAAGATTGAGAGTGTTGTGAAGGATGAGGGAAGTGTGGACTCCATTGCCGTCTGGAAAGGAAGCCTCTACTATGTTGGACTCAGAAAACAGAATCTCCAGGAGCTCTATTCCATCAAGGACGGACAGCTTACACATGTGAATGCACAGGTCCTTAAGGGAAAATATGTGGCACAGCCGGAGAAAATCGAGTTTGAAAATGACAGAAAGAAACTCACAGGATGGCTTCTAAGACCATACGGATACAGGAAAAACCAAAAATACCCTGCTATTCTCGATATACATGGAGGACCAAAGACTGTCTACGGTACAGTCTTCATGCATGAGATGCAATATTGGGCAAGTGAAGGCTACTTCGTCTTCTGGACGAATCCACGCGGAAGTGACGGCCGGGGAGACAGCTGGGCAGACATAAGGGGAAAGTATGGTACTGTCGACTACTCCGATCTCATGAGATTTACAGATATTGTTCTTGAAAAAGAAAGGGGAATAGACCCTAATAGGGTCGGAGTTACCGGAGGATCATACGGAGGTTTCATGTCAAACTGGATCCTGGGACATACAAACCGGTTCAAAGCCATAGCGACCCAACGCTCGATTTATAACTGGATCAGCTTCCTCACCACAAGTGACATAGGCCCCTACTTTGCTCCAGACCAATGCGGATGCTCATTCAGGGACCTGGAGAGTCTCTATCACAGGTCTCCAATGGAGGGAATTCTCAAGAATGCACAGACACCTACCCTCATTATCCATTCCGATAAGGATTACAGGTGTCCTGTCGAACAGGGATATCAACTTTACAACACTCTTGTCGAGCTGGGGGTAGAGACAAAGCTCATGCTCTTCCATGATGAGACACATGAACTCAGTCGCTCCGGTAAGCCGATAAACAGGATAAAGAGGCTTGATGAGATAACGAAATGGATGGATAAGTACCTTAAAAGGTAGCTTTCATCAATTGCCTTATTACTGTTTTGTCATGATAATGTAACCAATCTTACAAAGGAAGGATAATATATGAATAAGAAATCTCCTATTGTCACTATCGTTGCTATCGGCATCGGGGCTGCCCTCTTCTTTGTACTTGGAAGGTTTGTCGCCATCCCAAGTCCGGTTCCTAATACAAACATCTCCATCCAATATGGTCTCCTGGCATTCATGGCTGTGCTCTTCGGGCCGGTTGCAGGGCTCCTGATCGCTCTGATCGGTCACGCACTCATCGACTTCTCATACGGCTGGGGAATCTGGTGGAGCTGGGTCATCGCATCTGGTGTTGCAGGCCTTCTTATGGGCTTCTTCACACGCAAGATTGACCTTACAAACAAGTTTGACAAATCAGACATTCTCACGTTCAACATCTCACAGGTGCTTGCACATATCATCGCATGGGGACTCGTCGCTCCCCTTGGAGACATCATCATCTACTCCGAACCGGCCAACAAGGTATTTCTCCAGGGGCTCGTCGGGGGACTGGCAAACATCGTAACGACAGCTGTTGTCGGCACCCTACTCTGTATTGCCTACCAGGCAACAAAGCCTAAGGCTGGAAGTCTGAAGAAAGACGAATAATTATTATTACTTAGGATGATGCTTCTCCTTCGGGGGAAGCATTTTCTTTTAATAATTGCTATACTCAGCATGAGGTAACCAGTGTCTTCTCCGATAATTGAATTTAAAGATGTCTCGTTCAAGTACAAGGTTCAGGCCGAGCCTACCCTGTTCAATATAAACCTGAGTATAAATGAAGGGGAGAAAATCCTTATTTGCGGTCCGTCAGGTTGCGGAAAGTCCACACTTTCAAATATGCTCAACGGCCTGATTCCTGCTTCCTACGATGGTAATATTACAGGAGAGCTTCTGATAAACGGAAAAAGCTATAGTACATACGACATCTTCTCGCTCAGTAAGATTACAGGTACCGTTCTCCAGGATTCGGACGGACAGTTCATCGGACTAACTGTTGCCGAGGACATAGCATTTGCTCTTGAGAATGACAATGTCCCATTGAATAAAATGAAAGAGGAAGTGCTTGAAGCTGCCCGGAAAGTCGGAATGGAGACCTTCCTATCACATTCTCCACAATCCCTCTCGGGCGGGCAGAAGCAAAGGGTGTCACTTGCAGGAGTCATGGTCGACAAGTGCAGGATTTATCTCTTTGACGAGCCATTGGCCAACCTCGATCCCGCGAGCGGAAAGAAGACAATTGAACTTATAGATGAAATACATAGATCCACAGGTGCCACAGTTATCATAATCGAACACAGACTCGAAGATGTCCTCCACCGCAGTGTTGACAGAGTTATCCTGATGAGAGACGGCAGGATTACTGCCGATGAGTCACCAGACAGGCTCCTCACCTCTGATGCTCTGATACAGGCAGGAATAAGGGAGCCACTATATGTAACAGCTCTTAAATATGCCGGAGTTGAGATAAGGGAAGATATGAAACCGGGAAGAATAGATACACTCCGTCTCAGCCAAGAGGATAAAAGAAAAGTTAGAGCCTGGTTCAAAAGTGTCACATTGAAGGAGCATACAAAGAAAGGCGAAACGATTCTAGAAGCGGATGAAATTTCATTCACCTACCCCGGTGGCCACAAGGCTCTGGACAGCATTGATTTCACACTCTCTAAGGGTGAGATGATGAGTATCGTCGGAAAGAACGGAGCCGGTAAAAGTACATTCAGCAAACTGATATGTGGTTTTGAAACCCCGGACGCAGGAACGTTCAAACTTGACGGAGTCAATCTCTCAACCCTCTCCATCAAAGAACGTGCATCACATATAGGGTACGTCATGCAGAACCCTAACCAGATGATTACAAAGGCCATGATAAAGGATGAGGTTGCACTGGGCCTTGTGATGCAAAAGACAAAGTCAACGGACGAAATAGACAGAGTAGTTGATGAGACTCTCACTATATGTGGTCTCAGGCCCTTTAGAAACTGGCCTATAAGTGCACTCTCCTACGGACAGAAGAAGAGAGTGACTATAGCTTCGATTCTCTCGATGAACCCCGAGATAATCATCCTCGACGAACCTACTGCAGGACAGGATTTCAGACACTATACAGATATCATGGAATTTCTACGGGAACTCAACGAAAGAGGAGTCACCATTATCCTCATCACGCATGATATGCACCTCATGCTGGAATATTGCTCACGTTCCGTTGTCTTTGCCGACGGTCACAAGATTGCCGATATGACTCCAGAGGAGGTCCTCACCAGTGATGAAATAACAGAAAAGGCATCTCTCAAGAAGACAAGCCTTTCCCTTTTGGCGGGAATGTGCGATCTGAATGATACGGCATTTATCAGACGTTTCATCGAACATGACAGGGAGGTAAGAAATGGTCAATCTTTTTAATTACATAGAAAAGAATTCTCTTGTCCACCATCTCAGTGGAGCGACGAAACTCAGTGCCCTCATCCTGATTTCGTTTGCCGCGATGACGACATTCGACACACGTTTTCTCCTCTTTCTAACCCTCTTTGCCTTTCTCTGTTTCAGACTGTCAAAAATAAGGCTGAAGGAAGTAAAAATACTTTTTCTCTTTACTTTTATCTTCATGATTCTCAATAACCTTCTCATCTATATATTCTCTCCTGAGCACGGGGTGACGATATATGGAACGAGGCATGTGCTTCTCATGGGATGGAAAAGATGGACAGTGACATCTGAGCAGCTATTCTATCACCTCAATGTGGTATTGAAATACCTGGCAACCATTCCCTTTGTGATGCTCTTTGTATCGACTACAGACCCAAGCGAATTTGCATCCTCTCTCAACAGAATCGGGGTAAGCTACAAGATAGCCTACTCTGTCTCCCTGGCGCTGAGATATATCCCTGACATCCAGAAGGAATACCATGAGATATCCCTCTCACAGCAGGCAAGAGGACTTGAGATGGCATCAAAAAAACAGAAGTTGTCAAAGCGGCTGAAAAATGCCGCGACAATGCTTTTCCCGTTGATTATTTCCAGCATGGACAGGATTGAGGTCATTTCAAACGCAATGGAGCTCAGAGGATTCGGAAAAGGAAAGAAGAGGACATGGTACTCCTCACGGCCATTCAAGGCTGGAGACTGGATTACCATTGCTGTCTCGATTCTCCTTCTTGCCGTCTCAATATCTCTGAACTTCGTCAACAAAGGCCGCTACTTCAATCCATTCATCTGATTCAATAAAGAAAAGGTGATTGATTATTGCACGATACGGATTTAATGAGATTGTTTGTTTTTTCTTTCCCTTTTTGAGTGTGTTACCTCAGTTAGACATAGGTATTCTCTGTTGATTTTGTCAACTTCTCCGACAAGGTTATCCCGCCTTGTTCTGATCTCTTCTGCCACAAGTGAATCAAAATCCGTAAGGAGAGACTCGAATCCCTTCTCCACAGCCCAGAGCTCACCCGCAGCGTCAGCATGAATGCTTTTATTCTCATCATCGCGGAAGTATGAGGTATAAAGATTGAGGGAAAGTGATGCAAGAGTAATGAAACTTGTTATGATGTTTATTTGAAGGTTACCGTGGAAAAAGAAGGATATTATTCCCACTGATGATACTGCAGTCAGCACTATATCAAGAATCTTGAAGGTTTGTATTTTCTTGTTAAGTCTGCAATAAATTGCCCATTGAATCTTTGCAGCCTGCCTCACCTCCTCCCTGAGATGAACTATCTGCTCATTCAATTTCTGTCTGTCATCTATACTGTTACCCATGGCTGTGTCATACCTTCGAAAATGTTATCTTCCAACCCTCTCCTGTTCCTATCCTGTATTCAGACGAGAAGGCCCCTTGATTAATTGCAATTGCAACATTGAGAAGAGAATTGATGTAAACAAGGGCTTCTCCCTTATCCACCTGGGTGAAGTTCTGGCAGAACCTGAGACGTTTACCATAGACAACCCTGTCCCTGTTCTCTATTGTAACGTAAATATCATCTCCATAGTGGAAACCAGAGGAGGAAAAGAGAGTATCAGGTATATTTGTCCACAACGAGCCGTAACGGGTGTCCAGGATATCGATAGAACCGCTTATCCTGCTATTCTCCACAACTGGATCGTTGATATCCAGCATAACAACACCATTATCCATGAGAGGTCCGATTTCTTCGAATGATATTTCCCCGGAGGCAAGACGTGCTCCCGTGTAGGCATAGACGTCACGTCCGTAGAAGGTATATGATCTCTGGCTGTTCTTGAGCCTGTTTGTTGTCTCGCTGATGGCTCGGCGTTCAAGTATTCCGATGCCTTTTGCTATGTGGGAAAGTGTCCCGTTATCAGGAGAGACAATCACATGCCCGCTCTTTGTAAGGACAGCAACACTCTCACGCGCACTTCCGACTCCCGGATCAACAACAGAGACAAAGACAGTTCCCGGAGCCCAATAAGGTATTGTCTGGATAAGCCGGTAACTTGCCTCCCATATATTGAATTGAGGTATCTCATGTGTCAGATCCTCAAGTCTGAGGGAATGGCAAACCTCATCGGCAACACCGTGCATGGCACTTACAGCCCCGTCCACAGTACCGAAGTCTGACATAAAGACCACAGTGCCACGTCTCGAGAAGAAACTTTTGTCCTCAAGAAAAGTCAAATCTTCATAAACCATATCTATCCCTTAATATCCTTTCTCAAATCAGATGCGCCATTAAGGTAAACCATCTTCGGCATTGTGAGTTCCTCGTGATTTACCAACAGTAGCACCCTTATACATTTTCCGA
Source organism: Faecalibacterium sp. CAG:74 (assembly GCA_963638045.1). GTDB lineage: Bacteria > Spirochaetota > Spirochaetia > Sphaerochaetales > Sphaerochaetaceae > Ornithospirochaeta. The sequence goes on from CAVHPV010000084.1 coordinate 7,572, forward strand.
GTCCTCCTACGATATCTGCCTCCTGTGTGCAGAAGAGAGGGACAGAGTTTCCGTGCCCGCCTTTTCTGAGTGCAGAGGCTGCATTCATGCTCCTGAGGTCGGATGTCTGCGAGAAGTGTATATAGGCCAGGTCATTTTCACTAAGATTATTTACTTCAAGAAGTCTCTCGAACATCTCTTTAACCGCATCAACAATCAAAAGCGGTGAGTCCGCTGTGACAGTAGTAGCTCCCCGCAGGGCATAACACATTGCCTTACATTCCATAGGAGAAGCCTCCCGTAATCAATGAATTCAGAATATCGAGAAAAACAGAGATGAAAAAATAGACCATAAATCTGACCAGCGTTTTGAAAACGGGTGCAATCACCAATACCCTTGAATATGCAGAACAGATGACAGATGAGAAAAGAATCCAAACAGCAACAAGGAATATTGTCCAGCCCATAATCATCTGGGCATCTGTGATGAATGTTACAAGACTTTCCCTGACTGGAAAATACAGAAACAGAGTGAAAAGCAGGGCGAAAAACATATACAGCGAGAGCAGATATGTATGAACCCTAGATGAAAACTCGATGATTCTCCTCATTTCCAGCATACGAGGATTTTAACACACAGGGTAAAGTAAGACAATAAAGAACCCGGGCTAAGAAAAAACGAAAAATTCTGATAGATACCTCACGTTTTCAATGTTAGA
>CAVHPV010000085.1:0-8055 GCA_963638045.1 Faecalibacterium sp. CAG:74
AACTGCTTTCATCCCGAATGAGGAGATTCGGGGAGAAATGTTCTGTGCCGTTAATGAGTGTAAGTGGAAGGCGATGTCTGATTTTCTCAGGGAATCTGGCGAAGTAGTCGAGGCTTCACTTCAAAGAGATGGAATGAAGGTCGGAGAAGCAATAGAGAAGATACACGATAAGTATGTGCCGGTTATCGGGTATAATGATGAGAACGCTCTCTCTGGTGTTATTACGCTTGCATATCTCAGCTTGATGGATAAATATTTCAAACCCATCCGTGAGCTTCCTTCAGGGAAGGGTTTCTGCGACTTTGTATATATTCCCAAACCCGAATACCGGGAAGAATATCCGGCTCTTGTTGTTGAGCTCAAGTGGAATAAGGATGCGGAGAGTGCCATCAGCCAGATAAAGGAGAAGAAGTACCCTCAGTCAATAAAGGAATACACAGACAACATCCTCCTTGTCGGAATCAACTATGACAAGAAGACGAAGAAACATGAGTGTTTGATTGAGAAACTGTAGTTGTAAGTCTGTTGCTAACCTTGAGGTGTCAATTATTGTAGAAATACAGCGGATAGGCCACCGCTGGATAGTATATGTCAGGGTAGTAGACAGCCATGAGTGGCTGAGTGAGAATGAAGCCGAAGAATGCTCTTCCCGAGAAGTAGGGAGAGGAGGAATCCTCATAGAATGTCAATGATGTGTTGATTCCTGCCGAGAATCCCATCTTTACTCTCGCATCACTTTCCGAGAGTGGAATGTAGTTATAAGAGAATGTGGCACCAAGCCCGAATCCTATTCTGTCCTCTGCACTTGAGCCGTTCTTTCCTGAGAGTACCATAACATCGACACCCGCCACCGATGTGATGAAGGATGTCTGGTTAAGCTTGAGTGAGAAAGCAGGCCCCATTGTCGCATTCACTGTAAGAAGGTATGTTTCTGACTTTATCGGTATATCGGTTGTGACGAATGAGCCTCCTCCCAGGGAGAAGCTGTTGGTGAGTTCTGCACCGAACTGGTATTGGAGATACATACCTCCTTCGGGTTTTCCGGTTCTGTGGTTATAGCCACCACCAGCTCCCAGGATAAGGTATTCCTTGGCAGCAAAGACAGACGTGAGGGCAAAGAGAAAAATCAATGCAGAAACTATTAGCTTTTTCATGCGGTAAGGATAGAATAGTGATTGAAAGAGTGTCAACAAACATTCAGATACCCTGACGGAGGTTTTTTATGGCAGATGAAGAAGTAAAGAAAGAAGTGAAGGATGTCCATGAGCTCACCTATGTTGAAGGTAAGGGCTGGGGTGTGAAGAGACAAGGAAGCGACAAGGTGATCAAATACTTCAAGACAAAACTTGAAGGCGTTGAGTACATCATCAAAGTCTCCGAGAACCAGAAGACGAGAGTCGTCATCCGTCTGAAGAACGGCAAGTTTCAGAAGTTTGACAACGCTGTGAGGGCACTCTCGTATGCTAAGACAAGCTCCGAAGAAGAGTAAATGGCTATTGACTAACACTCCCGTAGTGGGTTAATGTTAGTCAGTCACGGTGTTGTGCCCGAGCGGTCTAAGGGGACGGTCTGCAAAACCGTTTTTCATCGGTTCGAATCCGATCGACACCTTAAAAAAGAGGCTTCGTTGAAGGAGCCTCTTTTCTTTTCACTCACTTTTACGGTGCTTGATTATTTTGACCTTGCCAGATTTGATGAGTTCCTGCTTTATTCTCTGACAATGTCTGAGGCATATATCCTCATTGTAATTTTTCTTTATGAAGTCGTGGATGGCCTTTCCGTCCCAGTTATTGTAGCCGTAGAGGAGTGGGTCTTCATTCATTACTGTAATGAGAGCTTTCATTTCATTCTCCCCGAGCTTACGCGGCCTCCCGATAGCCGGCGTGCTTCTCAGGGCTTCGAAAGTCCCTGCCTCCATGACGTTTTTGAGCCACAGATTAAGAGTGGGACGTGAAACTATTCCCTTTGTCTCGAGCTCTTTGGCTGAAATGCCTTTAAGGGCGAGTATGACAATTTCCACCCGGTGCTGGAATTCCCTCTCCGGATCCGATTGTGTTATCTTTCTGGCTTCTTGCAGAAGGGTATCCCTGTTCTCAATTCCTATAACCTTCATGTAAATCCCTCTTTATTAGATGATAACATGAGGTCTTTTGACCTGGAAACACGGACTTTGTAAAAAAAAGTCTTTTTGTGGAGTAAAATTAGTCAGAAATGATTTGTTTGTCTGACTTTATTTTTCAGCTTGCATCAGCTTCTCCATTTCTGCCTTTGCTGTGTCAAGAGTATCATGGTATTGGGTGTTGAGTCTGTCGATGTAGCTCTTTACCATTTCCATGGACTCCTTGTCATTCTCTATTGTCAGATGAATGCTCTCCCCGTACTTCTCTCTCATAGCTACTTCCTTCTGCCTGAGCATCGGCTCTATTTGCTCTTTGAGTTTCTTTATGAGCTCTTCCTTATGCTTCGGGTAATCTGACATATGTTGGCTTATTTCTATGTAATAACCGAGAATCTCGGGATTATGGAAGGCAATCCTGATAAGAGAGGCGATCTTCTCTGTTTTCTCACTTAGTCCCGTGTCATCCTGCGGCAACACTATCGAATTAAGGATGGTCTGGGAGAGAGCCTCCCTGAGGACGGAGGGGGAATAGGATGAGAGCTTTTCCTTTATTCCTTCGTCTGATGCCTCATCTCCTGTAATATATGTTCCTGCTATACGGCGGATAGAATCGACTTCAGCATTATGCTTTATCTTCTCATGGTCTATTTCCATATTCTCTGTCTTTTCCAATGCTATTTCCCATGCACTTCTTATTTTACCCATTGTTGAGCCTCCACAGAGTAATATAAGCACAAAAAGCTGATCTGTTAAGAATGTGATGGTGACTGTTTTTTCTTTTCAGTATAAGCTGTCTGAGCTATGAATACCGGAGTATTACTGTTATTTGATGTTTTCGGAACATTTGTCTTTGCCCTCTCTGGAGCCGCAAAGGCCATAAAGAAGAATATGGACTTTTTGGGGGTCATAGTCTTCGCCATCACTGTCGGCTGTGCCGGCGGTATGATAAGGGATGTGCTTATCGGGGCCGTTCCGGTTGCTGTATATCAAAACAGTGTCTACATAGCAGTTGCTTTCGTCGCAGGGCTTGTCATGTTCCTCATAGGGGAGAATGTCTCTGTTGATTCACTTCCTGACCATATCGTCTTTCTGGATGCAATAGGACTGGGGTTCTTCACAGCCCTCGGCTGTGAGAAGGCTGCCGCCTACTCGATTATCCCGGTGGGAATTATCTTCTCGGGAGTACTCTCCGCCGTAGGAGGGGGAGTCTTGAGAGATCTCTTTGCCAGGGAAATTCCGATGGTCTTCACATCAGATTTCTATGCTTCGGCAAGTATTCTCGGGGCACTTCTGTATCTTCTACTTGCCTACCTTGGGCTCGATACTTCCATCAACATATGGGTGACTGCATTTTTCACTATTGCAGCAAGGGTTCTGGGCTATAAACTCCATTTGAGTCTGCCTGTCGCCCACCAGGGGAAGGAGAAGAGTGATGACAGATAAACTTTACTACACATCCCCCTATCTTAAGGAACTTGATGCTGTTGTCACCTCAGTGGAGGACAACGGGTTTATCCTCGATAGGACAATCTTCTACCCCGAGTGCGGAGGACAGAGGGGAGACAGCGGCTATTGGAACGGAAAGCGGATAGTCACAACTGTTCACAGCCTCACCGGAGAGCCGCTCCATATAACAGAGGGACCGCTTCCTGCTCCCGGAGAAAAGGTCCATATTGTTCTTGACTGGGATGAGAGGTACTTCGGCATGAAAGAGCATACCGCTCAGCATCTCATCTCGTCTGTTCTTTATAGTTCATTCGGAATCGGGACTGTGGCTGTCCACCATGGTGAGAATGAGATTACAGTTGAAACCGACAGACCGGAAATAGAAGAGGAGATTCTCCTTTCCGTTGAGGAGAAGGCCATAACTCTTATCGGGGAGAACAGAAGAGTCTGGACTGAAGACAGGACAAGGGAAGAAGTGGAGAATATGAAGCTCAGGCGTTCCATCAAGGTTGATGGGGAAGAAATAAAGGTCGTCTTCATAGAGAACCAGGATGCCGTCCCTTGCGGAGGGGTTCATGTCTCGTCCCTCGGGGAAATCGGGGAACTTGTCTACACGGGAAGAGAAACAATCAGAGGCCATGTTAGGACAGTGTGGAAGATAGCCCGGAAGGCGCGGGAACTCAGGAGGGAGAACCAATTCTTGCTGTCCCAGGCAAAGAGCCTTTTAAGCTCAGACTCCTCATCATTCATTACGGACCTTGAGGGAGTGCTTGAGGAAAACAGAGCCCTCAGAAAGACGTTGAGAGAAATCAGAACAAGGGACGCTGAGAGAGAGTTCGGAGAGAAGAAAGGGAATATTGTTGTCTACAGGACGGAGTATGAACTTGACTCTCTTATCAAGAGAGCAACTGCAGCTCCTTTACGTAAAGTATTCATCACAGGGCCGGGGAAAACATTCCTCTTTGTCGGGACACGGGACGAGTTTTCCTCTCTCAAGGAGAAACTTTCCCTCTGTGGCGGTGGAAGGGATCCGCTTTTCAGAGGAACCTATCCCGGAGAGGAGGCTGAGGTTCTCTCATCAATTGAGGGTTTTCTCAGCTCTCTCTAACACCAGGTCTGTACGTTCTACGGCGTCCCCTATGTAGGATGAGGCATCAAGGTAGTGTTTTACCTCGTCTTCAGTAAGGTACTTGAGTATCTCACTGTCAGAAGAGAGTTCTTCTTCAAGCGGGTTTTTCCCGCCTTCCTGTACAACACTCCATGCCTCGATGCTTTTCTTTCTGATCTCTTCATGCATTCTCTGCCTGTCAGCTCCTCTCTTACCAAGCTCCATCAAGAGCCTTTCCGTCGAGGCAAAGAGAGAGTAGGCCTCAAGAAGACGCTTTGTTGCAGAGACGTGTATATTCATTCCTTCAATTATCTTCTTTTCTGTGATGAGCATCTCATCGAGGGCCAGGAAACTCTCCGGGATGAAGATGCGGCGGGAGGCAGAGTCATCGAGACTCCTCTCGAGAAATGTGGAGGAGGCATTGAGCCATGCGGAAGAATAACTCTCTGCAACGATACGGCTCAGCGAGCAGATCTTCTCGCTCAAAATAGGATTACGCTTGAACGGCATTGCAGATGAACCCACTTGCATCTTTGAGAAGGGCTCGGAGAATTCCCCGATCGGCGGGGATTGCAATACCCTGAAATCCTGGCTGAATTTCGAGAGTGTGCATGCTGTATTCGAGAGGACTTCGATTATCCTGAGATCCTGCTTACGGGAGTATATTTGTGTGGATGCATCATAGCTTTTGAGACCAAGTTCATTCATGACGGCCTCTTCAAGTTCCATTGAATGCCCGCCAGTAAGAGTATGGTAGGAGGCGGCTGTCCCAACAGCCCCCTTCATTCCCTTTCCTTTTATATTCTCTGTCACTCTCACAAGGTCATCCCTGTCATCAAGAAGATCCTGCAGCGTTTGACTGAGTCTGTAGCCGATTGTTGTTATCTCGGCAGGCTGTATGTGTGTGAAAGCCATCGTGATGGTATCTTTCTCTTCTTTTGTACGCTTCTGAAGAGCTCTGATTACATCGTCAAGATGCTCCCTTATGAGCACAAGTGCTTCTCTGTAGCGTATTGCATCTGCATTGTCGAGAGCATCCATGCTTGTCGCTCCCAGGTGGATTATGCTTCCCGCCTTCGGGCATTGCTCTGCATATGTCTTTATTTCGGCCATGAGGTCATGGTGGATTACCTCTTCAATCTCGCTCGAGCGGATGATATCTACATCGTCCTTATGAGCGATGAGCTCATCAAGCTGTTCTTCTGTCACAAGGCCGTATTTCATTTCGGCTCTGGCGAGTGCTATCCAGACCGTCCTGAGGAGCCTCCGCTTGTGTTCTTCGGAGAAAATCTTCTTCATCTCCTCAGAACCGTAACGCCATGTAAACGGGGAGATATATACAGAGTGATCATAATTCATCAGTCAGTGTTCCTCAATATAAGCTGGTCTCTCTCAGGACCGACAGAGATAAGAGTAATCGGTGCTCCGATGAGCTCTTCGAGTTTCAATATATATTTTCTGCACTTCTCGGGAAGACTTTCCCAGGTTCTGCACTGTGTTGTATCCTCCATCCAGCCTTCGAACTCCTCATAGACAGGCTTTGCCTTCTCCTGGAGGGCGGTGTCTGGAAGATAGGAGTAATATTCGCCGTCAATCATGTACCCTGTACATACTTTGAGCTTCTCAAACGAGTCGAGTACATCAATCTTTGTCAGACACACATCTGTCACTCCGTTCATGTAGACAGCATAGTCTGCTGCCACTGCATCAAACCAGCCACAGCGTCTCGGCCGTCCTGTCGTAACGCCGTACTCGTGCCCGATATCTCTGAGCTTCTCTCCGTCCTTGTCAAAGAGCTCTGTCATGTACGGGCCTCCGCCGACACTTGTAGAGTAGGCCTTTGCCACTCCGTATACCCTCTTTATCGCCCTCGGAGGGATCCCCGCTCCGTTGCATGCCCCTCCTGCTGTCGGATTGGATGATGTGGAGTACGGGTAGATTCCCCAGTCGTTGTCCCTCATAATTCCGAGCTGGCCTTCGAGCAGAACCTTTCTGTTCTTCTCGACTGCTTCCCTGATAATGGGAGTTGTGTCAATGATGCGGGAAGCGAATTCATCTTTCCATGCGGCACACTTTTCAAGAAGAGAGGAGAGAGTATAAGTCTCAAGCCCGTAGTACTCCAGCTCTCTGTTCTTCTTTTTTAGATTTGCTTCAAGTCTCTTCTCCAGGAAGTTCCAGTTGAGGAGATCTCCCGCCCTTATTCCTGAGCGCGCTGCCTTATCTTGATAGCATGGTCCGATGCCACGCTTTGTTGTTCCGATCTTGTCCTTTTCGGCTCTCTTTCCCTCTTCCGCCCCGTCAAGTGCCATGTGGTAGGGGAGGATGAGATGAGCTCTTACATCTATAAAGACATTGTCTATATTGCGTTCGATTTCTTTCTCAATCTCTTCCATCTCCGAGTGCATTCTGTCGAAGTTGACGACAGTTCCTGCCCCGACAATATTAGTGGTGTCTGGATTGAAAATCCCGGATGGCAGGATATGAAGACCGAACTTGCCATATTCATTTACAACAGTATGCCCGGCATTATCACCACCCTGGTAGCGGATGACAAGGTCGGCATCCTGGGCCAGATAATCAACAATACGTCCTTTTCCCTCATCTCCCCACTGGAGACCGACAACACAATTAACAGCCATATTTTTCCTCCTGGTTAATTACGTGGAATCATTTCTGCTATATAAGGAAGAGTACGGTACTCCTCCTTATAGTCCAGACCATATCCGACAACCCAGATATCGGGAATGTCGAAACCTTTGTACTGTATGTCAACATTAACTTCGTGGCGGTCAGGTTTGTCTAAGAAGACTGCCTTCTCGACTGAGAGTGGATGACGTGCAAGGAAGTTTGTTGTGAGATAGTCGAGCGTATGTCCGCTGTCGAGGATATCCTCAACAATAAGGACATGCCTGTCTGTTATGCTCTCTCTTGTGTCCATAAGGAATCTCACTTCTCCACGTCTGTCTCCGCCACTGCCGTAGCTTGAAATGGCGATGAAATCGAGAATGTGTGGTACTGTGATTTTTCTTGCAAGATCCGAAAGGAAGAAGACAGATCCCTTCAATACTCCGACAAGGATTAAGGGTGATGTGATTTCTGCATAGCGGGTGTTTATCTCATCTGCTAGTTCGCCGACCCTCTTTGAGATCTGGTCTTCTGTGATTAGAACCCTCTTGAGGTCCTTTGTAAGTGGTGCAGCCATTTTAATGCCTCCGACTTAAAGAAAGTTTAGAGTAAAATAGAAAAAGAGGGAACAAGCGGAAGGAAGAATATAGTGGTTTATTTTTGGACTTTCTTTGAAATTCCCTTGCCCAATATTTTCTTTCTTATGATATTATTACTGTAGACTAAAGAAAGAGAGGATAACTCGTGGCGGTAACTA
>CAVHPV010000086.1:0-7769 GCA_963638045.1 Faecalibacterium sp. CAG:74
ATCCGGTATTGAGAGAACGGATCTGCTATTTGAAGGAAGCAGAAGGAGGACAGACGAGTATGTGCAAGATTATGGATGACACGATAAAAGATGTGATGAAGGAAAGAGACAAGGAAACAGCAAAGAGGATGATAAGCCTTGGAGAAAATTCTCTTGAGAGCATTTCAAAGATCTTGAATCTTCCATTGTCAACCGTCAATGAACTGGCTCAGTCAATGATTAAAGCTTGAGGAGATTCTTCTATCTGAGGACTGGCTATCTGATGAGATGAAGCTTACCCTGTGTGTACTTCTTTCACCAGATATCTCTCCACGGCACAGAGAGAACGGATCTGCTATTTGAAGGAAGCAGAAGGAGGACAAACGAGTATGTGTAAGATTATGGATGACACGATAAAAGATGTGCTCAGGGATGAAAAAAATAAAACAGCAAAGAGGATTGTTGCTTTTGGAGATAGTCCTTCAAAGATTTCTGCATTGCTGGATCTTCCTTTATCTGCTGTTGAGCAATTGGCTCAGTCAATGGGAATGGTCTGAGACGGGAAGTTAATCTTCTTGATATCTGGTTTGGGAGAGGGGGTATTTCTCATCGGATAGCCGGGAGATGAGAACAGAATTCTCTTCCGGGTTGGCTTTTTCGTCCCTTTTACATTAACATGACTCAAGGTTAGACAATGAAGGTCCTTATTACATCAGATTTCAACATAAACGCAATAAACGGTGTCGTCACATCGATTCTTAATCTTAAGGATGAGTTGGAGAAGAGAGGCCATGAAGTGAGGCTACTCACTCTCTCATCCTCTGTAAAGAATGAGATTGTGGGGGATGCGTACCTTGTAGGTTCTGTCTGTGCGGAGTGGATATATCATCTGGCGCGTGTGAGGATAAGACCGGGACACAGAATCCTTGAGGCCATATATGACTGGAAGCCCGATGTTGTTCACTCCCAGTGTGAGTTCTCGTCATTCTTCTTAGCAAAGGCAGTGGCGAAGAAGCTCAATATACCTCTTGTGCATACATGCCATACAGTCTATGAGGATTATGTGGGTTATGTTCTCAAGGGGTTCAAGTCATTTGGAATACACTCTGTAAGGACTCTCTTCCGTTTCTGTTCTCGTCATAGTGATATCTTCATAGCCCCAACAGAGAAGGTGAAGAGGCTTCTTGAGTCCTATCCTGTCCTCTGTCCAGTCTCTGTAGTTCCCACAGGGATTAAACTCAAATCCTTCGGTAAGAGGATAACAGATGATGAGAAACGAAAAATCAGGGAGAGTGTAGGAATCGGGGAGAGAAAGATGCTTCTCTTTCTCGGACGTCTCGGTAAGGAAAAGAATGTCTCTGAGCTTCTGGACTATATCTCCCGTGTAGACCGTGATGATATCTCCCTTGTGATAGTAGGGGACGGCCCCTACAGAGCGGAACTTGAAAAAGAGGCACAGGATAAGGGACTTGTATCCCCGCGTGTTGTCTTTGCCGGCATGGTGGAACCGGACGAAGTATATAAGTGGTACCAGAGTGCCGACCTCTTTCTCAATGCATCCCTCAGTGAGACCCAGGGACTTACATATATAGAGTCTCTTGCCTCATCGCTTCCGCTTCTTGTCAGAAAGGATGAGTGTCTTGAGGGCGTTGTCGATAACGGCTATAACGGCTGGGAGTATGAGAGTGAGGATGAGTTCAGGACGTATCTTAACTTATATCTCTCCAGCGACGAGAGTGACATGAGAATAAATGCACTTTCCCGTGCCCGGGAATTCTCCTCATCCCTCTTTGCAGAGAGGATAGAGAGAATATATGAAGATGAATGTAACAAGAGGAAAAAATGAACAGGAAGAAGACGGTTGTTGTCCTTGCTACAGGTGGAACAATTGCGGGAAAAGGAAAGAAGGGAAGCCAGACAAACTATGTTCCTGGTCAGCTTTCCATAGAGAGTATTGCTTCCTCTATAGACGGGCTTGATGAGCTAGCAACTCTCAGGGAGATACAGATAGTCAATGTGAATTCTGATGACATCACTCTTTCCAATTGGCTCGATATAGCGCGTAAGATAAATACTCTCAGCCAGGATCCGGGCATTGACGGTTTCGTCATCACTCACGGTACCGACACAATGGAGGAGACAGCCTACTTTCTGCACCTTACATGCCATACCGATAAGCCGATAGTCGTAACCGGTGCCATGCGGCCGAGTACGGCAACAAGTGCCGACGGCCCCATGAACCTTTACCAGGCAGTTGCAGTCGCCTCATCCGACAAGTCAAGAGGAAAGGGCGTGATGTGTGTTTTTTCCGACAGTATCTACGGGGCAAGAGACTTCCAGAAGCTTTCGACCACCTCGGTAACTGCATTCGGAGGGAGGGATTTCGGAATGATGGGATACATCATCGACAACGAGATCATCTATTATAATGAGTCCACGCGTCCCCATACGGTGCATTCTCCATTCTTTGTGGATAATATTACAGTTCTTCCCAAGGTCGAAATAGTCATCTTCTATGTTGATGCCGACCCGGTAATACTTTCTGAGGCAGCCTCCCGTGCAGAAGGGCTAGTCCTGGTCGGTGCCGGTAACGGCAACTACTCTGAGGCTTTTAATGATGCAATAGGGAAATTGAACATCCCGGTGGTGAGGACAAGCCGTATCGGGAACGGTATCATCGTTCCGGACGATAAGTTTGACAGATGGGATAATGTCATCATCGGCGACAACCTCCCTCCGACAAAGGCAAGGATACTTCTCCAGCTTGCTCTTACCCACACGAGAGATCGTGATACCATACAGAGGTATTTCTCTACTTTCTGAATGTAAGGAGCGTCAGCTTGGAGCTCTTGAAGAGAAGAGAGAATGCCTCAGTGACGCTCTTACGCTGTTCTGGAGAGAGGTTCATGATCCCCTTCAGCATCCCCATGCCGGATGTGAGCCAATTCTCTTTCATCTCTCTGAGTGTGGAATAGTTACCGCTCTCCATAACAGAGAAGATACAGTCGACGAATGCCTCGCGCTCTTCCTTGTCCATCTTCTTGAGCCAATCCTTGAGAGTGTGGTCTACAAAGCGTGAACTTCCGTCAACCTCCTCGAGAACCTCAAAGCTCTTTCCCGTCACATCCCATGAATATATATCGTGCTGCATGATGAAAGTCCTCTCGGAGTGCACGATCGTGTAATCCTCCTCGTGCTCGAGGAGCATACCCACAACAGATGATTGTGGAACGAATGTCCTGATTCTGTTCTTTATCTTCTCTATACCGCTATTCTTTATAACAGATTCTTCGAACCCGGGGCCGTCATAGTTGAATACTAACCCGATCCTCTCCTGTACGGAGGCAGAGGCAAATGCAGAAGAGAAGAGTGCAAGGTTACCGCCCTTCGAGTGGCCCCCGACATAGATTTTCCCAGGGGATAATGCACTCATTCTTTCAAGGTATTCCTTAGCCCTGATCTGCCCCGGCAGGGGAGTGACAAAGGCCATGTTGAAATCCTCTTTCCACCCCACAAGGGTATTGTCGGTTCCTCGGAAGAAGACAAGGAGGGTGTCAGTTGACTTATCGAGAAGAGTAAGGGCGGAGAATTGAGTCTCATCCTCTATCGTATCTGTATAGTCAAGCACCGTGAGGTTACAAAATCTCTTGGACCCGGCTACAGCGTTCATGAATTCCCAATCCCCCTTATAGAGAACTTTCTCCTCTATGCCGGGAATGGAGAGTATCTCTCTCAATGTATCACCAAGGCTCTTTCCCATAACAGGGGACGCCAGATACTCGTACCTCTGGTAAGTCAGTCTCGAGAGCACAGCCCCGTCAACCTCATTGAGGGGATCGCACTCAAAGGTAAGGTCTCCTCTCCACACTACATAATCAATAATGTTAGCCATTTTCTGCCTCAACTGTATTTTCCTCTTCTTATGAAAATTGGGCAACACACTTTAAGGTATTGTGTTAGAATAACTGGCGGGAAAAATAAAAGGAGCAACTATGGCTGACATATTGCTGAAGAACATTTACACACTTATGACAGATCCCGATAGTCCTTCACTCCACAATGTGGATTTGAGGATAAAGGGAAACCTTGTTGATGAGATAGGTGACAACCTTCCCGCTCATGGGGAGACAGTTGTCGACTCATCAAAGCTTGTGGTGGTGCCCGGGTTCGTGAACACTCACCATCATTTCTATCAGACACTTACAAGAAACATCCCCCAGGTACAGGATGCAAAGCTCTTTGACTGGCTGGTATACCTCTACGAGAAGTGGAAGAACCTTGATGAAGAGAGTGTCTACATATCATCATCGCTGGCGATGGCGGAGCTGGCAAAGACCGGATGTACCTGTACGACAGATCATCACTATGTATATCCCAAAGGATTCGAAGGTGATGCAATGGCCTTACAGTTCGAGGCTGCAGACAGAATCGGAATGCGCTTCAGCCCTACGAGGGGCTCGATGAGCCTCTCGAGGAAAGACGGCGGCCTTCCCCCGGACAGTGTCGTCCAGACTGAGGATGAAATCCTGCTTGACAGCGAGAGATGCATTAAGACATTCCATGACCCCTCACCACTGGCAATGCATAAGATAGTGCTTGCCCCGTGCTCACCCTTCTCGGTGACAAAGAGGTGCATGCTTGAGTCCTCCCGGCTGGCGAGGCGCTATGGAGTGGGACTCCACACCCACCTTTGCGAGACAAAGGACGAGGAGGAGACATGCTTGAGAATGTATGGCCTCAGGCCGCTTGAGCTCATGCAGGAGTGCGAGCTCATAGGAGAGGGAGTCTTCTATGCTCACGGCATACACTTCAATGATGAGGAACTCGACAAATTGAAGACAACCCATACAGCTGTAGCACACTGCCCCTCATCGAACATGAGACTCGGAAGCGGTATATGCAGGGTAAGAGATATGCTCGACAGGGGCATAACAGTATCGATAGGAGTAGACGGCTCAGCAAGCAATGACTCTTCCGATATGCTGGGGGAGATGAGGAACGCACTTCTCTTGCAAAGAGTGAAGTACGGCTCCACAAGTCTCAGTGCCAGGGATGTATTCAGAATGGCAAGTGAGAACGGAGCAAAGGTTCTCCAGTTCGGAAAGCTCGGAAAGCTTCTTCCGGGCTACGCAGCAGATATAGCAGGCTTTGATGTCTCCGGAGTAGAGTATGCCGGCTCCGATACAGATCCCGTAGCCTCTCTCCTCTTCTGTGGGACAAAGCATGAGACAGAGTACACAATCATCAACGGTGAATTTGTGGTCTACAACGGCCATCTTGTCGGCTGGGACGAGGAAGAGCTAGCCTTCAAAGGTAGGGAAGCGAGCCGGAAACTACTCGAAAAATAACCCAAAACGACCAATAAAGCATGGCTCCCCACCCCGGGGAGTCATTTTCTACACCCCTCCAAATCCATTCCTGGCATAAAGAAATTATATAACTCTTATATTTTTCCTCCATTAATCCAATAAAATACTTGCAAAAAATATACGGGGGGGGGGGGTATACTCTCTTTGAAAAGTAAAAATTGAGGGACTTCTGTCCCAAAGGGGTAAATTATTTATGAAGAAAACATTATCAATCGTAATGTTGGTTGTCTTGGTGTTTGTTGCCGTGGCATGTTCACCTGAGTCAACAACACACGTACATGAATGGGAGTTGACTTCTGAGATTGCAGCAACATGCGAGAAGGACGGAACCCAGACATACACATGTAAAATCTGTAAGACCACAGAGCAGAGAGCTGTAGCTGCTACAGGGCATAAGCACTCTGCTAATATAACAGGTACGCGCGTGGAGCAAGTGACTTGTGCTGAAAGCGGACTCTATTCGTTTAGATGTACTGTATGTGGAGAAGTATTCAATGAGGCAGTTACACCTGAGCAGGCTAAGGCTAACAAGGCTTATGCAAATGAGTTCAAGCACGTTTACCTGAAAGATGGTAAATATGTTGATTATACAAACAACGGGTCAGACGCCGAGTATGTGAGTTATCTGAAGGATGACATTGTTGCTGCAACAATGTTCACTGCTGAAAGCCAAGTCGGTCGCTGTGCATCTTGTGGCGAAGCTTTGCCAGCTTATAGCAAGGTTGTTGGGGATACAGAAACTTACGCTCCAATCAACGGAACATGGGTTTATGAGGCTCTGGATGAGGACGGGAACGCCACCCTCAAGGCTTTTGTCGATATAACTCAAAAGAAGGATAAAGCCGGCACATTGGTTACAACTGCCTATCTGATAACATCTTCTTTCGATGCAGCTGATGGGTGGACTACCGATGCTGCACAAAGTGTATCAGGCCCATTGGTGAGCGTGGGAACGGGCGTAAGGGCTCTAAAATTTACTTACAGTGGAAACGATTACTACATTTCCGAAGAAGCCGGAGATGTCGTTGTGAAATCTGGAACCACCGGAGCTGAAATTGCCCAACTAGAGAGTGCTTTGGAATCCGAAAGTGGAAAGAAGATTGGTTCTGTTGACTTCAAAGAGAACCATAACCACATCTACAGCGAGACTTACGATGCAAACCACGCCAAAGCTGACTCGATTTACGGAGACCCTAACTTCTCTGTTATGAAATATTTTGGCACTCCGTACATTAAAAACACAAACCATTACGTTGAATGCTCGGAATGCGGGATCTCACGCTATGCCGTGTCCTGCAAACCTGCTAGTACGAGTGGGACCGCAAACTTGACAAATTCTACTTGCATGTCATGCGGGTACACCTCCGCTTCCGGAAAGTACCTGACCATCTCCGTGGAAAGGAATTCTGACCCTGCAATATCCAGAGCCGCTGAGGCCGCTACAGCCGGAGCGACAAAAGCTGACACCGACGAAAGCACGGGAACGAGAAAAGCAGTGGACGCCCTGACCGACGCTTGGAACAGCTTGACCGCCGCAAAAGAGGCCCTAACCACTTGGGGTCTGGGAAACAGTGCAGAAGCAGAGATGATTACTACTCTTCTGTCCGACGTGACGTTTGCTTCAGAAACCGTAAAAAAAAGCAAAAATAAACTATCCGTAAAAGAGGCGTTGAAAGAGCTGAGCTCCTCAACCGAAACCGTAGGTAATACTGATTACGCTAAAACCCTTTTAGGTGCAGCAACGACAACCGAGATTTCAGTTCCCTACGAAGACGGCCCAAGCGACGGGACGACCGGGACTTACACCGTTTCGAGCGTTCAGAAAGCCCTGACGGATGCCGCGACAGCTCTGACAAAAATCATCTCTGTGGCCGCTACCCAAGTTGATGCCTGGAAAGTCCCTACTGGACACTGCCTGAATGTTGACGTGAACCGCTTCACCTCCTTCTCTGGCTTAAGCTTCGATTTTGCTGAAAATACCGGTTGGGTGAACAGTAGTGGAGCTGTACTGCTGAAGACTGGATTTAAAGTTGTTGAGAATAGCTCTACCCTGACCTTCTGCTGTGGGGCGAAATGAAAAAAGTATGCGGGTGCCTTTGGGCACTCGTGTTGATTTGGACTGATGGATATAATTAATATTCCATTTTTACTTTGTTGCTACAACTTGGAGTTCCCCTCCAGGTTGTAGCTTTTATTCCAATGGAGTGCTGAAGGCATTCTTGTGGATGGTGAAGTGAAGCCTACCAGGAAATATAACTTTGGCTTGGATGGGCGGGAATGTTTACAGAAAAGATTTCGTGGTAGCTTTTTTGGTATTTAGATTAAAAAATGCCGACTGAGATTTGAGAGTTATATTCAAGTCTCCTTGATCTGGTGCACGTTTAGGTAACACATTTTCTCCCACTGGAACCGTGGAGGTAA
>CAVHPV010000087.1:0-7717 GCA_963638045.1 Faecalibacterium sp. CAG:74
GGAGAAAAAAAGAAATGAAAAAGTATTTACTCGCTCTGTTGATTGTATTACTTGCATGCTCTTCTGTCTTTGCTGCAGTTGTAGCACCTGAGATTGTTGAAGTTGAAATTGTCGGTGATGAGCCCGCTGACAGCGTTGAGCTTATAATGGAAGCTCTTGATGCATACGAAGGAGAAGAGGATATCGAGGACATGATTGATGAGATTACTGCACTGATTGAGGCACTCCCTGAAGAAACTTTGGAAGCTGTTGTCGAAAAGGTTCTTTCTGATGCAGAGGAAAACGGTTGGGATGAGGAAGAAATGATTGAGGCTTTCTTCAATGCTCTTCTGAATGAGTATGTAACATCTGAAGAAGCTGTTATCGAGACCGTTGAGGTTGTCGAAGTTGAAGAAGTCCCGGTAGAGGTAGAAGTAGAAGAAGTTGTAGAAGTTTCTGCTGAGAACTAAGCTTTTTAGAGGGAAAAAAGTATGAAAAAGATTTTGATGATTTTAATTGTCGCAGCTCTTGCCTGCACTTCTATCTTTGCTACACGTATCAGCGTGACTTACCAGGATATTGACTACATCCTCACTACTTCAGTGTCCATCACAAGCGATGATACAGCATATTTCCTCGGAATGTATGATGCCCTCGCTGCTGTCAAAGACGGCAAACAGCTCTATGAAATGCAGCAGACAATTGCCAACAAGACCTTTCTGGATGCCAACGGCAATCTCGACAACGCCCAGAAGTCAAGGTATGTTGCAGCATTCAAGGATTTCATGAACAACTACACTGAAGGTTCAATCGGTGAGTTCTCTGATATCTACCCGATTTACGAAAGCCTCATGGCAGAAACCTCCCCTTCCTACCGCTCTGCAAAATTAATTGTTGAGTTCGGAAGTGCAAGGTTCTACCCGAGAAATCTGTAAAGGGAGAAGAGAAATCCTTTCACAACCATTACAGTCTGCTTCGGCAGACTCTTTTTTTGCTCTTTTTGCACTCATGAACTACCATTCCCATGCGGTGACTGCGTCGTCCTATGGAAGTGGTACTCTGTCATTATATTTATAGCAGTCCCCAACGCTCGAACTCTCTAAAATGTGCTATAATGTAAGTAGGAGTTGAAATAAAGATGAATAAGAAGATATACCCACTCAGAGGCAAAGCATACGAACCTTACCTTAAGGAGAAGCAGAAGATTGGAGAATGGCTAGGAGAGAAGCTCGGCAGAATGGAAGGAGACAAAAACATTAAGATTTCTTCAATTCTCGACCCGGAGGATGAGGACTACAGAGAATATAAGAAAAACGGCAAGGATTACGCTTACGGGTATTATGACATGCTGTCAGAGTTTGTCGAAGTGGTAGAGACAATTCCATTTGCTATAGATCTCAAAATTGCCCTGAGTGAAGTTCTGAGAGGTATGGAGATGCTTTTCCCGTCGAAAGAGACATGCCAGGACTGCAATGGAGATATTAACAGAGCCCTTCTGGAAACACTTCTCATCCTTAAAGTTCCCGGAGACTGTACGAATTTTGAAAATGTCTTCTTCTACACGACAGACGAAGGTCCGTTCAACAGGTGCATTACTGCTTTTCTGGGAGTCTTTTACTCGGCAGGCCTTTACCTGAATGTACTGGATATCCTTATCGACGAGGCATCGCCGAAAACTCAAGCCTCGTTTATGGGTGCTGTCAGGGCTCTTAATGATTTCAATGACTTTATTAATCAGACTAATAAGCAGGAGAAGTTCAAACTGCCTACTGAGTATCTTGAATATGCTCGTACTATCAAGGCAAGTAAATACGGTCAGTACGGGACATGGACAGAGTACTGTTTTGCTAATTGCAATTCACCATTGCTGAGAAGATTTATCAAGGGAGAAGATGCCAAACTTGTTATTCCTGAACACTGCACATCACTGTCTCTGATAAAAGGTGAAATCAAAACGCTTATGGGAAATGCCATGAGAAACAGTGAAATGACAGTAGACGAACGCAACGGTTATCTCTTCTTCCTATCGTCTCTTCACAACTGGATCTGTACTAACGAGGAAACTTTCGACCTTAGAGGTGAGCATATCACATCGCTTATAATCTATTTCACAGGCGGACTGCTCGATCTTGCGACTGATTACAACTATTCACGTGGCAGAGACAAGGACGGGAGCATTACCCTTCTCAACCTGGTATCGCTTCTGACAACAGCTTATTCCAATGATTTGCTGACAAAGAGCCAGATAATGGAGTTACTTGATTCGAAACATCCCCAGTGCAATATTCTGAGGCCTCAGACAGCCAATACAATCAAACTGCTGTTCAAGTCGAATGCTCTCTTTACGAAGCATTTGGAAGGCATTACTGACGAGAAATTTCTTGAGCTGATTAAGGATCCAACCGAAAGGTGCAAAGGTTTCACTGACGCACTGATTGACCTCGGAACCGACTTTCTCGGTGTACAGGGTGTTTTAACAGACACTACTGATAAGAGGTTGATGGGCATGATAGACTCCTTTATTAGCAATATCGGAGAAAATTCAGTAATCGCCTGACCTTTTTCTCTTAATTTTCTGCAATAGCGGCTATTCTACCTACACAAAAGTGCAAATTGTGCTATGATTAGTGTAGAATATTGTCGCTTTCGTGCTGACAGAAGGAGAAAACCGTGAAAAGGTCACAGAAGATAAAGAACATTGCACACGTTATCTGCGTGTCGTTGTTTATGCTTATGCTTGTCACTGCTTGTGATAACAGAACAGCAACCCCGAATATCGTTGAAGAGGATACAACTCCACCGGAAGATGCAGTGAGTGTATCGCTTGTAATAACGGAGGATAAAACACTCTCAAGTGCTACCAACCGCGATATCGAATACTGGGAGTTCATGGCAACGCCTAAGTTCACACTTCCGAATGGCGAAAAAGTCTACGGAAAGGTTTCCTACTGGCGTTCTCTTAAAGAACTCGATACAGACGGAGGCAATGTAAAAACTACTGCAGACCTCGGACGCTACACATCAGGTGACTGGCTTTTCGAGCTCAGAAGCCTTAACAGTGAGCATCACGTTATCAGCGTAGGTTCGACTCAGCAGGTTATTAGAAGCGGTCTCGATAACGTTGTCACAATCGAGATGAAGCTTGATGATGCAGACCTTACCACACACGGACAGTCATGGGATACCACAAGTACAAGAACTCAGGTTGAGCAGTCCACAGATGCCGGGGTTGAGACTATCACACGCTATGGTTCTGTTCACATCGGTTTTGTTGCCAACAAGCTTGACCTTGACAAGGATAATCTCAGTATTACGCTGACACGTCAGAAACTGACAAAGAACAGTGTTATCGGAACTGCAGAGGTTCTGACACCGGACTGGACAATCAGAATTCCGGGCGAGAAGTACACTAACTGGTACATCAATGCCGATACTGACAACTATCGTGAAATCTCCGGAGACAACACCAAAGCTGTAGAGGAAGGCAAGATGTACTTTGAGTGCACAATCCCGAATCATGACGCTGGTGCTTACGTTTATACAATCGTTCTCAACGGTAAGAACGAGTCAAGCTCATTTATTCCACTTGCTGGACAGTCTGTCAGTCTGTATGTAATGGGCAATGAGGAGACTCAGATTAAGGGTACACTCCTTGCTAACGAATACATTCTGACAGCACTCAAGCTTGATGAAACCGGTAAGATTTACGGTACAATCAACGGTGGCGATGAGCATGATCATTACGGTATTTATTCTACCGATGCACCTGTAAGCCTCAAGTGGGAACAGTCAAATGAAGATAAGGAAAAGTCCAAAGAGAATGGAGTTTACTACTACTGGTTCATGGATGGTGAGTTGCAGGAAGGTAATGGCGATACAATATCTCTCTCATGTCCGAAGCTTACAGAAGGTCGTTATGCGGAAGTTTATGCATATGGGCTCCACAGGGTAACAGTTGTAGTAGTTGGTGAGCAGGGTTCTCTCGGCTCCGGATACTTTGATATGATTTTCAACCCGAAGGCAGGAGCAAGTACTTCAGACGAAGATGTACAGTTCCCATGGTCTGATTGGGGAGATAAGTACGAAAGAAACTAATCCCCACTAAGGGTAGGATACAGACCTCCACACGCCTCTCTTTTTTTGAAGCGTACCATGTGGAGGCCGTTTTTTTGTCTATTAATCAGGCTTCGCAATATTTAGCAAATCTCTCTATTGTCTTCTGGAGATACTTGGAAAGCTCAGGATATCCTTTCTTTGTCTCGTCGAGAGTAGGATACAGCTTCTGTAACGCATCATATGTTAGCGTAACGGCTTCTTTTACATCCGGGGTGTATCCGAGGCAGTATTTGCCATTCTCGGCCTTGAGATATATATAATCGAAGTACTTACTGAATCCGTCTTCTCTCTTTGGTGCGTACAATTTCAGTATTCTGTTCTCCAGTTTTGCTAAAAGTCCTTTGTAATTATAATTCTTGACCGACGGGTCGAACGGTTTGAGTCTTCTCATGCGGTCTTCGGGTATAAGCCTACAATCATTAAGAACAAGGTTGTATTCTTTGTTGAGAACTTCGTAAGGAACAGGATTTCTTGAAATACAGCTATCAATGTATGTGTATATTTCTTCGCCTTCCAGTATATCAGCCTTTTTCAGATCGAAGATAAACCATACTTTTCTGTCGTTGAAAACTCCGGATGAGATACCGTTAAGTACCGCCTGTTCCTCTTCGTAGTATACAGGCTTCGGAGGTGGCGGCAGTGGGGCACTGAAACAACGGGAACTCGCTGTTTTCTCATAGTCTTCAACCTGATTCATTATGGAACGGGCAAAGATTTTCTCGGATAAGCCGTCAAACAAATCAGCCCATCCAGTATCTTTGAAAGTGTAGCTCATATCCTCAAATATACAGAACAGCCAGCCGACAGCGTTCAGAATACTTGCTTCTGGAGTCAGGCAGTATACGTCTGCTCTGTCATTTTCGTAGTCTTCCTGCAGTGTCAGATATTCCAAATGCCCGTCTACGACACATGGTCTGAAAAGCTTGGACAAGACAAATTCAACCTGCTCTCTGCTCGATTTCTCAGAGATTTTGTATTTGTCATCGTGAAAATTCAGTACTTCAGGAGTCAGTACTTCAGGAGTGTCTGTTTTGACGATAAATGAGAGGTCATAATCGAAATATTTCAAGGGGTATTTGGTAACAGAGATATAACCGTTACATGAGAAATACACCTCTGTATCAGAGCGTTCTTTTATGGCGTCGACTTCTGTTAATGGGATAATATCATCCGCTTTCACACCGCTCTTGATGTCGTTAAAGAATCTTTCACGGTATGCCATTTCTTCGGCAACCTTCATCTCCGCCAGATACTCTTCCTGTTTTACGCGTCTTTCCTCTTCTCTGTCGATTTTGTTTCGTGCTATAGCTGAAAGAAGATTTGGGTCGATTGTATTTATCCATTCGCTTTTTAACGGCGATACTGCACGAGCAAACAGTCTCGATGTTGCAACAAGCTCGCCTGCAAGAATGTATTTAGGCTTTTTGTCAAACCAAGACGAGCCGGGGTGGATATATATTCTGTCAGCACTGATTGACGTGTAGTAGGAGTTATCAACATAATAGCCGTCACCGTAATAGTAGTCTCCACGATAAGACAAGAAAGTTTCTTTGCGACAGATATACTGCTTCAATCCCGATGCAAGACACATGAGATACTCTTCAATATCGACATTATCGTCGTTCTCGCTGACAGGGATTCCCATATCAGCAACAATCTGCCGTAGCTGTCCTCTTATGTGTACAATCTCGTCCATCGTCTGTTTATCGAGGTAATTGAACTCGCAGAACTGTTTTCTCTCGTCATCAATAGCGAAAGAGTTATACGTCTTATACATATCAAGGTACGCCACAAAATCGCCGTTCTTATTGTCAATCAGCTTATGCTGGCGATTTCTAGCTATTTCTATCTTTTGAGGGTTTTCGGGTGTTACAAACGGTCCTTTTGTCGAGAGAAAGCTTACTGCAGTTAGTACAGGAGAGATAACAGCCGGATATTTTCTCAGTGATTCCACTACCACTCTCGATAGCCTCGGGAGAAGAGGGAACTTTATCATCATCTCACCGATTGCTGTAAGATGCATATCATCACTTATTGCCTCAATATACTTCAGTGTTTCGACAGCACTTATCAGTGCCTCCTGTTTCGGTGCTGTAATGAACGGGAAAGTCTCGGGGTTATATATGCCGAGTTCGCTCATACGTAATACAACTTCAGCAAGGTCTGAATGCAGAATCTGCTCTTCTGTAAATTCCGGTCTGTTGTTGTAATTCTCTTCGCTGTACAGTCTGTAGCAAGTCCCGTTCTGTGTACGTCCTGCCCTCCCCTTTCGCTGGTCAGCGGAGGCTTTCGAAATAGGTCTTGTAATCAGTGCTGACGTGAAATTGCGCTGGTTGTAGTAATTAATCTTGACCATACCGGCATCAACAACTGTTTTTATGCCGTCAATTGTCAGACTGGTTTCGGCTATATTCGTAGCAACAACAACCTTTGTCTTACCGGGAGCTGTCGGTATAAGAACACGTTCCTGCTCTTCTTTGCTGAGCCGTCCGAAAAGAGGGTAAATCTGATAGCTGGAAAAGGTAATGAACGCATCTCTTTTCAGTGCTTCAATACAGTCCTTGATTTCCGCTTCTCCTGGGAGAAATACCAGCACATCACCACCGTCAGGATCTAAGTACTCCTCGTACACAAGCTCGCAGATTTTTTTGTATTCTGAATAACCAGTAGTCTCATAGCACTCTGAGAAACTGAAAGGTATATACTTTACTTCGACAGGAAACAACCTGCCGTCAATCGACACAATCGGTGCATTATCAAAAAATTCAGAGAACTGCTTTGTGTTAATTGTCGCACTCGATATTATAACCTTGAGGTCTGGGCGTTTTGCTGTTATCTCCTTCAGTAAGCCGAGGATGAAGTCAATATTGAGCGTTCTCTCATGTGCCTCGTCGACCATAATAACAGAGTAACGGCTGAGCAAGGGATCATCCTTAACTTCCTGTAGGAGAATACCGTCTGTCATGATTTTAATACAGGTCGAAGAGTCTGTAGTGTCGTAGAAGCGCATGGTATACCCACAGAAGCTCTTCTCATCATGAATCTGACCTTTTATGAATTCGCAGACACTCATAGCAGCAATGCGACGTGGCTGTGTAACGCCGATAACACCGGTTGCTGAATATCCGGCCTCGTGTAGGATTAGAGGTATCTGAGTGGTTTTACCACTCCCGGTTGGGCTTTCGACAATAATAACCTGATTGTCCTCAAGTGCATTAAGAATCTGTTCTTTGTTTTGGTATACAGGTAAGGTTTTGTAATCAATCATGATATTATTATAGCTTAATTTGGAAAGAAATTAGCTGATATAAAATTTGAATTGCGTTCTCCATCTCAGCCGTGGTATTGTCGATACACGATAGGGATTAATTAAAAGAAATAACCATACAAAGGAGAAAAACATATGCGTAAAATTTTTTTTACTTTATTCGCTCTAATTATGATAACAGCATTGATATCATGTAGTCCGGATGCTACAGGTAATAATGTCCAGACCGAAGGGAAAAAACAGGAACAGCAGGTATGGGAAGAGACTTGTACTCCTTATACCAACGAACTTAAAAAGTATGGCATAACAAGAGACAATGTAAAGATTGATACTGAAACCGGTTTTGTCTATTTC
>CAVHPV010000088.1:0-7480 GCA_963638045.1 Faecalibacterium sp. CAG:74
GGATACGAAAACCAGGTGTCTCAGCTCTTAGTACATAACTTTCGCAATTGTTGTGCCTTATGCAATCTGTCAAGCACGATTTGGTGCGATTGTCCTACAATACTTCCTCTGTGCCGGAATTTGTGTATGTCAAATATAATATTTCCTCATATAATGGAGGTATGAAGAAGATGTTCAGAATAGGAGAGATAGCCTCTCTCTCCGGCTTGACGCCGAGGACAATACGCTACTACATGGAGCTCGGGCTCCTCCCCGAAGACAGAAGCAAGGGCGGGCAGAGAAACTTCACCTCAAATGACCTTGTTTATCTCAAGCGTATAAAGGAACTCAAGGCTCTTGGTTTCTCCCTTGAGGAGATAGGACGGATTATAAGCCTCAGAAAGGAGGATGAATCCGGCTCATTGAGGCGGACTGAACTATTGAGACAATACAGGGGAAAACTCAGTGATGACCTATCAAAAATCAACACACTCAAGAAACATGTTGAGGAGCTTGAGTGGCATATAAAACAGCTGGAGGAGGCTGAAGGCGGTGCCTTCAAGGAATGTCCCGGTTCCAGCTGCATCACATGTCTCTACAGGGAGAAGTGTGTATTTTTCAACGATAATGTCTGATCAATTCTGGGCTCTGTAGGTATTGAGAGCATCCTCCACTGTCTTCACCATCTCACTTACAGCAATGTCTATGTTCTTCCCTTCAATCACATCCACTACATTCTTCTGGAAAGAGTAGTAGATGGTATAAGCAGAAGGCAACCATACATTGACCATACTTTCCTTTGAGGAACGGACATAATCCGGAGCCACGCCGTAAAGGGGATTGCTCTCAATGAATGAGATATAGTCAGGATTCGAGTAAGTGAGTGTGTTGACCGGGATATAACCGGTAGCTTCACTCCATCTAGCCTGGACGGAAGGGCTTGTCAAATACTCCAGTACAGTTTTCACTGCATCGGAGGAGGCGAAACTGAATAGTGCTCCTCCCGATACTATTGCTCCCCCTGTTGCATCTTCATTAACAACCGGAACGGGGCTCACTCCTACTTCAAAGGAGTCGCCGACAGCATTTAGTACGGATGAAAGATTTGATGAGGATGAGAGCATGCTCAATGTGCGTCCGCTCACAAAGTCGTCTGTGACTCCACTTGAGATTGGTGAAGCATATCCTGTGTCATAGAGTGCTTTCCATTTTTCCAGGAATGCCTTATAAGTACCTTCGCTGCCGAAGAGGACTTTGTCAGGAGTTTTGTCATGTCCGTTCCTGTTATTCACCATATAGGTTCCTCCGTTCTGGGCACATATGAAGTAACTGAGCTCATATGTGGCGGGAACTCCTTCAAAGAATGGCGTTTCCTTCGTCCCGAGAGTCACGGCCAGGGATATCATATCATCAATAGTTGAGGGAGCTGAGACACCCTTCTCATCAAAGGCAGTCTTATTATAGTAGTAGAGAAGGGCGGAGCCGTTGAACGGTAATGCGATGGTTCCTCTCTCTGACGTGAAGTTGCTCAATGCCTGTGGAAGAATGGATGAAGTGTCGAATCCGAGTTCCTCCAGAGTTACAGTCTTCTTGCTGTTGTTCATGTCGAGGGCGGCGGTGGCATCCATCATTGCTATGTCGGGCAGTATGGAGGAGAGCATGGCCGCATTGACCTTTGTAAGGACATCGTTCGCCTTTCCCTGGTATATTGCCTCAACTTCAATACCTTTTTCCTTTCCAATGGTTTCATTGAACTCATCAACAATATCCTCAAAGACTGAGAGTGCATCCCCCTGGCTTGAATGCCATATTGTAACATGTGTGACATTCTCTTCCTTCTCCCCCATTGCAAAGAGAAGCGATGATAAAAAGATCATGCATAAAAAAAGAAAAATCAGTCTTTTCATTGCTTTGCTCCTATTTCCTGATAAGTGTTTCCTCTATTTTGTTCTTTGTAAGTGCAAGAATGATAATCCCCGGCAGTGTGATAATTGCAATTGTTGCCATCAAGGCCCCTTTCTCCCCGTTCTGGGCAAAGCCCAGCATGGAGAGTGCAACCTGGATTGTCCTTCCTGAGCTTTTATTTGTGACAAGAAGTGGCCAGAGGTAGCTGTTGAAGGAAGTGATGAGAGTCTGGATGAAGACTGTCAGAACCACAGGCTCCGATAGCGGGACAAGGATGCGGGTTATGTACGTCATGTCTCCCGCTCCGTCAATCTCGGCAGCTTCATAACTTTCTCTCCCCATAGCCTTGTAGTACCCCATGAGAAGAAGCATCTGCGAGGCACTGAAGAGCCCTGTTATTATGATTCCGAGGTGGGTATCGAGAAGACCGAGGAAAGAGACTGTTCTGTAGTTCTGGTAAAGGATAGCATCGGACGGAATGAACATAGTAAGGACCAGGAGGGAGAAGATTACTTCCTTTCCTCTGAACTTCAGGTGTGTGAATGCGAATGCTGCAAAAACAGCCGTTATTACACGTATCGACGCCTGGAGAAGAGATGTGGTAATCGAATTCATCAAGTACCTTGAGAAGTTCCTCTCACCGAGAGCCTTCAGATAATTTGACCAGAGAGGGGATGAAGGAAGTATTCTCAGTTCGTTGAAGTCTTTCTGGCTGAAAAGCGACGATGAGAAAATATAGAAGATGGGAAAGATTACAATGATTGAGAGGAGAGCAAGAAGCACAATCCTGACAATTTTTCTTACCTTGTCCTTAGTCTTCATTCTTCTTCCTCCGATGGTAGACGACCATGAAGATAATTACTACGTACAGAACAAGCGACGACAGAGTGTTCTGAACTGCTCTGTTTCCGCTCCGGAAGGCTTCTGTATAGTAATAGAACATCAATGTCTCGGTACTCCTGTACGGCCCTCCCTCGGTGAGGATAATTACCGGAGCCGATATGAGTATGGCATCCTTTATAGCAAGAAACACTGTGACAAGTACAGTGTGCCTGACCTGCGGCAGTTCAATCATGAAGAAGAGCCTCTCTCCTCCCGCACCATCCATCCTGGCAGCCTCGATAATGCTTTTGTCTATTGATCTGAATGAGCAGAGAAGAAGGATATAATCGAGGCCGAAGTCAAGAAAGATACCCAGAATCACAAGAACAATCATCGCTCCCGTCGGCGTTGTAATCCCGGCGAAGGATGAAGAGAGTATATTGTTGATTACACTGCTCTTTCCTCTAAAAAGTTCTTTCATTGTGAGGCTGTATGCTGACAGTGAGACTGCAAGCGGCATGAAGAATATGAATTCGGGAATGCGCGAGAATCTGCTCTTACGTCTTGTGAGGGAAGCACATAAGAGTGTGAGGAATGTATTTAGAGGGACGAATAAAAGGACAAAGACTATGGTGTTTTTCAATGCGTTCAGAAACGACGGATCGGAGAATAAAATCTTATAGTTATTAAAGAAAGCAAAACCCATAATCTTTCCGCTGTTGCTGACTGTCAGGAATGACTGGATGATTGCGGAGAGGGAAGGATATATGGAGAAGACAAAGCTCAGGACTACAGAGGGTAGTAAAAACAGATATGCGTTCCTTGCTTCTTTTTTCATAACGTTAAGGAATATAAAGGAAATAAAAGACAGAGTCAACAGAAAAACTAAATTAACTTCTTTCGCTACAAATAGATATATAACGAATAGAAACTTAACGTTAAGTTTTATTATGTAAGATATTGTATTTTGCATCATGCAAACAATATCGAAGAAATGTCTCAAGGTATTATTCCACAGATAAGTAGTCGTGCCCAAGGAAGCTAAGAGAGCAAAGGCGCCGGTTCCTCATGTTAAAAGCATACTTGAGCGGTACTGACTTTAACAATACGGACCTGGAAGCTTCGGATTTTTGAAGTTCGAAGTTCATCATGACGATACGTGACAGACAGAGGAATATGAAATCGAAATAATCTTCCTTATTTGAGTCTTTAAGCGGTGTTGTTTGCTTTCCTCTTTTTCTGATCCTGCTTTTTGATCCTATTTTACCTCTATGAAGGTAAAGCCGTTTATTAAGTGGGTAGGGGGCAAGACCCAACTACTTGGAGAGATCAGGAAATACTATCCCGAGAGAATTGAGAAGTATTGTGAACCATTTGTGGGAGGCGGGGCAGTCTTATTTGATGTCCTTTCATCATTCAGGCCGTCGAAGGTCCTTATTAATGATATCAACCCGGAACTCATCAATACATACAGGTATGTAAAAGATAATACTCAAGAACTTATCGAGAGATTGAGAGTGCTTGAAGATGAGTATTATTCTCTCGAAGACAAGAAGGCATGTTATCTGAGGATGCGTACTCGCTTCAACAGTCTCATTGCCTCTAAAATTGACTCTCTTGAGAAAGCTGCACTTTTCATTGCTTTGAATAAGACCTGCTTCAACGGGCTCTACAGGGTCAATGCTGAGGGGCTGTTCAATGTTCCGTATAACAATGCCCGGCATCCTCTTATATGTGATGAGGAGAATATAAGGGCATGTGGGGAACTTTTGAAGAATTCAATAATTACAAATGGAGACTACAGCGAGACAGCATCCTTCATAGATGAGAGTACGTTTATGTATGTGGATCCTCCCTACAGGCCACTTTCAGCATCATCAAGCTTCACATCATATAATGAGAGCGGATTTACAGATGAAAATCAAATTGAGCTTGGAGAGTTTCTTCTTCGCATGAAGCATAAGGGAGCCATGGTGCTCCTCAGTAACTCGGATCCTAAGAATACAGATGCTGGTGATGACTTCTTTGATAACTTGTATAAGGAATTTTATATTGAAAGAGTCTTCGGAAATCGCATGATTAACAGCAAAGGAATCGGACGTGGAGCTGTCAAGGAGCTCCTGATCAGCAGTTATCGATGTTCAATATGAAGTGGTTCTTCTGATAGTCAATCATCCCTTCATTCTTCATCTTTCCCAGTTCTGATGAGAGCCCGCTTCGTTCGACTGAGAGGTAGTCTGCCAGCTGCTGGCGGGAGAACGGGATATCAAAATCGCAGCTACCGGCTCTTTGTGCCTCCGAGGAGAGATAAGACATGATCTTCGCCCTTGTTGTACGCTGGGCCATGTGGGAAATCTTGTCGCTGAACTTCATGTTCTTTTCAGCAAGTTCTCCGAGGAGATTCCTGATTAGCCTGTTATGGTATGAGCATGCGGATGGACAGATCTTTAGAATTCGATTTACATTCAGGTACATAACTTTTGTATCTGTCTCTGCAATTACACTTGCATTGAGAAGGGAGCCGTTGGAGCAAGCACAGGCTGTGGCAAATGTCTCTCCCCGGCCGAAGCGTGAGACAATGTTCCTGTTTCCCCATATGTCCTCCTGGATGACAAGTACACTTCCCGTGAGTACAAGGCCTATTGAGTTGACGGCATCTCCTATGTGGTGGATATAAGTGTTTTTTGAGTAATTCTTTGTATTTGCATCGAGACAGGAAATCATCGTCATAATTTCGCTGTCCGCAATTCCCGAGAAAAGATGTGATGTTCTGATAATTGACAAATATTCCTTCATAACGTCCTCATTGTTGAAAAATCAACAGACATGTTGAATTTCTTGTAATATTATTAAGCATACAATTCAAGATAACAAGAGAGGTTTTCAATATGGACAGAAAGATGTTTTGTTTTCAGTGTGAGCAGACAGCTGGATGCACAGGCTGTACAGGTAATGCCGGAGTATGTGGAAAGTCCTCGGAAGTTGCTAAACTTCAGGATGTGCTTACAGGTGCTCTTATAGGACTGGCAAGATCAATGCAGGGTTCTGATAAGGTTAATGATGATACATTCCGTCTGGTGATTGAGGGACTTTTCACTACAATTACCAATGTCAACTTTAACAGTAAGACAGTCTCAAGGCTGACTGATTGGGTACATGCTGAGAAGAACAGGCTTGTTCCGGACTGTGCTGTCTGCCCTTCATCATGCGGGCACAACGATGATTATGACATGAGTAATGTCTGGGATGCAGATGAAGATGTGAGGAGTCTTAAGTCTCTTATCCTCTTCGGAATAAGAGGTATGGCCGCTTATGCTCATCATGCAATGGTCCTGGGTTATACCGATAGTGAAGTGAACAATTTCTTCGTCAAAGCTCTTTCCTCTATCGGTGAGGACTGGGGGATGGAGGAACTTCTTCCAGTTGTCATGGAAGTAGGCGAGAAAAATCTCAAGTGTATGGCTCTTCTTGATAAGGCGAATACAACAAGCTATGGAAATCCTGTACCCATGACAGTTCCTTTGACTGTGGAGAAAGGACCTTTTATTGTGATTTCAGGTCACGACCTCAGGGACCTGCAATTGCTTCTTGAGCAGACAGAGGGAAAGGGAATCAACATATATACACATGGCGAGATGCTCCCGGCACACGGATATCCGGAGTTGAAGAAGTATTCACATCTAAAGGGAAACTTCGGAACAGCATGGCAGAATCAACAGAAAGAGTTTGATAATATTCCTGCTCCGGTACTTTTTACGACAAATTGTCTTATGCCACCTAAGGCAAGCTATGCTGATCGTGTCTATACAACTTCTGTAGTGTCATATCCTGAAATGGTTCATATCGGAGATGATAAGAATTTTGCACCGGTTATTGAGAAAGCTCTTGAACTTGGTGGATATAGTGAGGACAAGGTTTTTACGGGTATTAATGGCGGGACAACTGTGATGACAGGTTTTGCACAGTCTACTGTTCTTGGCGTTGCTGATAAGGTTATAGAAGCTGTGAAGAGCGGGGCTATCAGGCACTTCTTCCTTGTTGCTGGATGTGATGGAGCTAGGCCGGGAAGAAACTATTACACAGAATTTGTGAAGAAAACACCTTCTGACACTGTGGTTCTTACCCTCGCATGTGGTAAATATCGTTTCAATGATCTTGATTTGGGTACTATCGGAGGTCTGCCGAGACTTATGGATGTGGGGCAGTGCAATGATGCATATAGTGCCATCCAGATTGCTCTTGCCTTGTCGAATGCATTCGGGTGTACTGTAAATGACCTTCCTCTATCGATGGTGCTTTCATGGTATGAGCAGAAGGCTGTATGTATTCTTCTGACATTGCTATATCTTGGGATTAAGAATATCCATCTTGGTCCCACACTTCCGGCATTCATTTCGCCGAATGTGCTGAAATATCTTGTAGACAACTTCGGCATCTCCCCGATATCGACACCGGAAGAAGATTTAAAGAAACTTCTGAAATAAGAGTGTGTGTACTCCCCTTCCAGTAATGGTACAGGGGAGTATTTTTTTCTTGACCGGAATACAACAATACAGAAAATTACATATTTCTTCGATACTTCCAGTCTTATATACTGCCCCTCTTTTTCTGTGTAATCTTTATCCCGGAGCACATTCCCGTCATACACAATATCTGGCAGGGGAATCACTGTTTTGCCTAATATAAGCGTTCCAATCTCCGAAAACTGTTTGCTTTTGCCTTTCTTTTGTAAAATTTATTTGATAATCACCGAAAATCATGACATTTTCCCGGG
>CAVHPV010000089.1:0-7466 GCA_963638045.1 Faecalibacterium sp. CAG:74
GCATAGATTCATACCTTATGCAATCTGTCAAGCACGATTTGGTGCGATTGTCCTAAATTTTTGCTGTTTCCGGAAAAAGTTTATTTGACAACTGAAAATCTACTAACTTAAAATTTTTAGGAATGCTTAATTACAAAATAAAAGGAGGTAATGATGAGCGTTGAAACAAAAGAAATCAGGAACGTTGCGGTAATAGGACACAATGGTACTGGCAAGACAAGTCTTGTTGAAGAGATGCTCTACTATACAGGAGCTATCGCAAAAGCAGAAAAGGTAGACAGTGGGAAGACCACAAGTGACTACACAGAAGAGGAAATCTCACGCAAGATTTCAGTTCACACATCTCTTTCATCTGTACAGTGGAACGGCAAGACAATCAACATTCTCGATACTCCGGGTACTGCAGACTTCGTAGGCGAAGCAATCTGTTCATTCAGAACAGCAGAAGCAGCAATTATGGTAGTTGATGGCAGAGACGGTGCTCAGATTGAAACAATCAAGCTCTGGAGAAGACTCGACCAGAGAAAAAAGCCAAGAGCCGTATTCATCAACAAGATGGACAAGGAGAGGGCAAACTCACGTTCTGTCATGGATAACCTTACAGATGAATTCCATTCAAACTTTGCTCCTGTAACCATCCCGATGGGATATGCAAATGAATTCAAGGGTGTTATCAACCTGATTGAGAACAAGGCATACATCTTTAAAGAAAACGGAAAAGAAGAGGCTATCGATGTTCCTAAGGAATATGAAGATAACGTCAATACATATAGGGAAGAGCTCATTGAAAAAGCTGCTGAAGGCAGTGATGACCTGATTGAGAAATACTTCGAAGAGGGAACACTCTCCGATGATGATATCAGACGCGGCCTCAGGGAAGGCTTGAAGAACGACAGTGTCGTGCCTGTCTTTGTCGGCGCATCCGATAAGGGTGCGGGAGTGACATCTCTCTTAAACTTCATTGCAAATAACTTCCCGAACCCGGAAGGTGTCTGTGAATACATTACAAAAGAAGACGGAACAGAAGAGAGAAACTACCCTATCGGAGCAAAAGATACGCCTGAGGCATATTGCTTCAAGACAACCATCGACCAGTTCTCCGGTAAGCTCAGTTTCATCAAGGTTGTTAACGGTACAATCACAGGCGAGACTGATCTCTATAACCCGGAAAGCGGAAAGAAAGGAAGACCGGGCAAGGTCTATAGAGCTCTCGGAAAGAAGCTCATCGAAGTTGATGCACTCAACGCAGGAGATATCGGTGTCATCACTAAATTCGATCCGGCAGCAACCAACTCAACTCTTGTCGGAGACCAGACAAGCAAGCTGAAGTTCAAGGCATTGAGTCTCCCGCAACCGATTTATGAACTTGCTATCTCCGCTTCAGATAAGAAGAGCGAGGATAAGATGAACGATGCCCTACACAAGATCACCGAAGAAGATCTCACATTCGAAATGAAGTTCAATGAGGAAACAAAGGAGTCGATCATCGGTGGTATGGGTGAACTTCATATAAACATGATCCTCGATAAGATTAAAGAAAAGCAGAAAATTCAGATCAACACAAAGGTTCCTAAGATTGCCTACAGGGAAACAATCACAAAGAAGTCTGGCTTGAGTGAGTATTCACACAAGAAGCAGTCAGGCGGACACGGACAGTTTGGAAGAGTTGTAATTGAAATTTCGCCTATCGAGAGAGGTCAGTATTACTTCTTCGAGAATACCGTCAAGGGAGGAGCTATCTCCAAGGGCTATGTGCCGGGTATTGAAAAGGGTATTCACGAGAAGATGCAGGAAGGATATCTTGCCGGCTATCCTCTTGTAGATATCGGCGTCAATCTCATCGATGGTAAGGAACACCCTGTAGACTCATCCGAAATGGCATTCAAGCTTGCAGCAAAAGGAGCTATGGATGTCGCACTAGCAAAGGCTGGATGTGTTCTTCTTGAACCTTTCTGTAAGCTTGAGGTCTTTGTAGACCAGGAATACCTCGGAGCAATCCTTTCAGACCTTTCAGGAAGAAGAGGAAGGGTTCTCGGCCAGGAAGATATGGGACACCTCACATCTGTCAAGGCAGAAGTCCCGATGGCTGAGCTCAGAAGTTATGCAATCGACCTCAAGAGTATGACTCAGGGATCAGGCTCATTTGAACTCGAGTTCGACCACTACGAGACACTCAACGGAAAGCTTGCTGATGATGTCATTGCAGAGGCAAAGAGAGAGAAAGCTGCTCAGGAAAACGCTTAATCCCATAAGGTGATGATTAATGGCTATCTCAAAGAGGGATAGCCATTTTTTGATGACAAGAATATTCCTCAGTCTGGTATGGTTATTTATTTTCCTATTGAGCCTAAAGATATGTGCTATCATTTTTTCATTTAAAAACACCCACTGGATGAGATTTCTTCCAATGGGTGCATACGTCTGGTCTTAACAGTCAGATATCTATCTAAGACTGAGTTATTACATAGTTTACTTCTTTCTGAAGAAGGCCTGAGTGTAACAGGTTGTATATTCCGGTGTAATGAGTGCACTTACACCACCCTGAGGAACAAATCCAGCTGAAAGCATTGCCTCTATGTCAAGTCTCACTGCCTCCTCCACTTCATCCTCCTCCTCACCGAGTTCCAGCTCTATAGCTTCGTCCTCTTCCTCATCGTCTTCATCTTCATCGAATCCGTCGTCAACATACTCATCATCGTAGTCACCGTCAAAGAGATAATCTTCATCGTCGTCTTCATCATAATCGTCAATAAAGACTCCGTCATTCCACTCATAGACAACGTAGTCCCCGTTTATCGTCTCTGCCTTCTGAGCAAGGTAGATTGTTCTTCCGTTGATTTCCATTTTGTAAGCCATAGTATAACTCCTGTATTAATTATCGTTCAGCTCTTACCTTTTCTCAAACCAAATTTCATTTATTGTGTAATCTTTGTCCATTCCCTTCTGTTCGAATTTGGTAAGAGGTCTCCATGCCACAGGCGGTGCAAAATCATAGAACGGGTTATAAAGAAGTGGCTCATCTTTTACCAACTCCAAAACCTCTTCAGCATACTCCTCCCAGTCAGTCACCATGTATATGTACCCGTTCTTCTTGAGTTTTGTTGCAAGAAGATGGAGGAATTCAGGATTCATGATTCTCCTCTTATGGTGCTTTTTCTTCGGCCACGGGTCAGGAAAGAAGATATGGAATCCTGCCACCGAATTGTCGGGAATCATATATTCAAGGACATCAGTTGCGTTGAAGCGCATTATCCTGACATTATCTATGTCATTGTCGCCAAGAGTTCCGAGGAGTTTCACAAATCCCTTGAGGTAAACTTCAAGCCCGAGATAGTTGTACTCAGGCTTAATCAAAGCCATCTGGGAGGTAACTTCCCCGTTACCAAAACCTATCTCTATTACGACTTCTCCATCATTACCGAATACTTCCGACCAGGAAAGCATCTTTCTTGAGAAGAAGAGGCAATATTTTTCCGCATACTTCAGAACCGTCTCCTTCTCCCTGTCCTCAAGTACATTGTTCCTGAGGACATAACTTTTTATCGTTCTTTCCTTTCCCTCTCTGACTTCAATTTTGTGCAAAGCGTCAAGCAATTCTTTCTCTTCCATCAATATAATCTCCTTAGCGTCTCAAGAATCAGAACGGCCTTATCCTTAAGAGACACAGTTCCTGTCTCTATTTTCAGATGATTGAACTCCTTCGGGTCAAGTTTTACCCTGCCACCCGATAGGGTGATAAGCTGCACAACCTTGGCAGGGTTGAGTATGGCGACCTCTTCGAAAACAACATCCGTTACCCCCCTCACCTCTTTAAGTGAAGATATCTTCAGCGTCCTGCACACCGCCTTTATCTCAGCTATAGAGAAGAGATTCTCAACCTCTTCCGGGGCTGTGCCGTAACGAGACTCAACCTCACTCTTGAGTCCATCAAGCTCCCCTATCGTCCTGACTGATGCTATCTTCTTGTACAGCTCAAACTTCTGGGACGGGTCCTTAATGTAGGAGTTAGGTATGAAGCCTGTGTAGTCAAGCTGTATTAGGGCGTCACGCTCGATTTTTTCATCACTCTTCGTAAATCGAGTTATCTCCTCCTCAATGAGTTTCAAGTACATATCGAGGCCGACAGCTTCGAGGTGCCCTGACTGCTCCCTCCCGAGGATATTTCCAGCTCCCCTTATCTCCATATCTTTCATGCTTACCTTGAAGCCCGAGCCGAGGGAAGTATTCTCACTCAGGACTCTGAGCCTCTTGAGTGCATCGGCATTGAGCGACGACCCGTCAGGGTAGAAAAGATAGCAATAGGCCTTCCTGTCACTTCTTCCGACTCTTCCCCTCAATTGGTAAAGCTGCGAGAGCCCCATCCGGTCCGCTCTGTCGACAATTATCGTATTCACATTCGGTATGTCAATTCCATTCTCTATTACAGTTGTAGAGACAAGTATCTGCACCCCCTCATAAATGAAGCGATGCATTACCTCTTCCATCCTGTCTCCATCCATCTGTCCATGGGCGGCTTCAATTACAGCTCCGGGGATAAGTGACTGAAGAGAAAGGACAACTTCCTCAATATCTTCAACGCGGTTATGGAGATAGAAGACCTGTCCACCACGCGAGAGTTCCTTCTCGATTGCCTCTTTCACAAGAGAAGTGTCATATTCCCCGATATATGTGTCGATCGGAAGTCTCTCCCTGGGGGCTGTTGTCAAAAGTGACATATCTCTGACCTTCAAGAGGGACATATACAAGGTTCGAGGGATTGGAGTCGCCGAGAGAGTAAGAGAATCTATATTGTGTTTCATCTCCTTAATTTTTTCTTTGTCCCTGACACCGAAACGCTGTTCCTCATCGACTATCAAAAGCCCCAGGTCCTTGAATGCTATGTTCTTTGAAAGAATCTTATGTGTGCCGAAAAGTATGTCAACAGAACCATTCTTCACCCCATCAAGAACAGCTTTATTCTCCTTAGTTGAGACAAACCTTGTCGAGAGTCCACTCCTGACAGGAAAATCATTGACCCTTTTTTTGAAATTCTCATAATGTTGCTGCGCTAGAATTACGGTAGGGGCGAGAAAGGCAACCTGCTTTCCGCTCATAATGGCCTTGAATGCTGCACGGAAAGCGATCTCAGTCTTGCCGTAACCGACGTCCCCGCAAACCAATCGGTCCATACACCTGTCAGACTCCATGTCCACTTTTATTTCATCAATACACTTAATCTGGTCCGGCGTCTCAGAAAACGGGAATGCAGCCTCGAATGTCACCTGCCAGTCGGTATCCTTTCCGAACGGGTAACCCGGTGTATGCTGACGCATTGCATAGAGGTGTACAAGTTCCTCGGCAAGCTGGGCGGCATT
This sequence comes from Faecalibacterium sp. CAG:74, assembly GCA_963638045.1. GTDB lineage: Bacteria > Spirochaetota > Spirochaetia > Sphaerochaetales > Sphaerochaetaceae > Ornithospirochaeta. The sequence continues at coordinate 5,355 of CAVHPV010000089.1, forward strand.
CTCTCTGGCCTTCTCCTTTTTCTTTGCCCAGTTGACACTGCCCATGCTGTCAAGTCTGGGTGGCTTACCGTCATTTCCTATATACTTCTGAACAAGGTTGGCCTGCTCAATCGGAACATATAAAGCCTCTCCCTCACTGTAGCGTATCTTTATATAATCACGCTCGGTGGAGCCGTTTTTCACCCTGTCAATCTTCTCGAACTGCCCTATCCCGTAGTTTATATGGACCACATAATCACCGGGCTTGAGAGATACAAACGAATCAAGTGGAGACGAGAGCGTCTCGACAACAGTCTTCACCCTCTTCTTGCGACGGCCGAAAATCTCAGAGTCAAGTATGACAGCGATTTTATCGTCACTGAGCATGAATCCCGAGTCAATCGAGGAGACGGAAATATCGAGATTGAGGGAGCTGAAGACACTCTCCAGCCTTACCTTCTGGATATTTGTAGGAGCCAATATGAACACCTTCCAGCCACCTTCAAGCATAGCCTTGACTTCGTCCTTGAAGAATGTGACATTGCCGAAATATGAATGCGACGGCTCAACACCGAAATGATGATAGGTGTTCTTCATTATCTCATGTATCACAATTGAGCGCTTCATGGAGGAGAAGAAATCAGTCCAAGACATAAGATACTCTGCAACAGACGGCGCGTCAGCATTCTCTTTGTAGGCTTCACGGTATCTATCACGTGCCTCATTCTCGAGTGCTTTGAAGGAAGAATCTGTTTTCTCTAGAGAAGTAATGATGAAATAATCATCATCCCTCAGAAATGACTTTATGCTTACCATTGTCAAGTTCTTTAAAGAACCTTCTCTTATGAGGGGAATTGTGACCAACCTGACAGAATCCATCTTATCTTCATTATCTGACCTGAACGAGACTATTTTCTCTATCCTGTCCCACTCAAGGTATATTCTGTACCTTTTATCCCCGGCAAAAGGGAAAATCTCGATGACCTCACCTCTGAGTGTGAACGTCCCCTCCTCTGAGGAATTCTGGCTGCGGTAATACCCGCTCTCAATAAGAAGAGAAGAAAATGAGTCAACATCAAGATCCTCACCGCATTTGAGAGTATATGAGAAAGAAAGAAGAGACTCCTCTGAAAGGAACGGCGTCAGGAACGACCGCAGGGATAGCACTACTACGGCATGCTTTGCATCCATGAATTTTTCCTGAGCTTTCTGGCGCGAATAATTGATTCTCTTTTCAATGAACTCGGAGTAGAGTGTACGCCCGTCCGACGGGATGAAGATGACAGGAGTGTTTTTCTCTTGCAAAAGAGATTCATATATGTTCTTCGCCTCGTCTTCCGTAGCGGTAAGAACAACAGTACGGCCTCCCCTTTTATCTGAAACGGCCTTTATGAACCTTATAAGGGGATAGTACATGAGGGAATCAACATCTATAAGAGTATCGGGAGAGGAGAGAAAAGCCTTGTAAGCACTGCTTTTCCTGATATATCCTAATACCACATCTTCAATTTGCTGCATTAAAGGAAAATATAACAAAAATATATGGACTGCTCAATTAACCTTAATAAAGCCGGACTCGATTTATTGGAAAAAAAGATTCTAGAACTTGGAAAATGGGCTGTTGAGAAACAGAAGGACCTTCATATAAAATATAAAGAGGACAAATCTCCGGTAACCGAGGTTGATCTTACTGTATCATCAGAAATCATCAATACAATCAGAGAACTTTTCCCGGGATGCGGGATAATCACAGAGGAAGAGGAAACCGGAAGTTTGCCCGAAGCTCCCTTCACATTTGTTCTTGATCCTATTGACGGCACGGATGTCTACTCCCAGGGACTCCCGTCATTCTGCATTGCACTCGGCATCCTCGATACCTCTTTCTCACCGATAGGCGCAATATGCTATGCCCCGCGTTTCGGAAGGGGAACGGATGAAGGACTATTATTACGACTCAATCCTGGGGAAAGGCCGACAATCAACGGAGAAGAACTCACTCTGGACAGAAAAAGTAAGGAAAACGGACCTGTCTGGCAGCTTACTGTCTCCTCATCGCTTGTTAAAATTGTTGACTTCTCATCATATGGCGGGAAAATCAGGATATTCGGTTCCCAGATACTCCAGATTCTCTCC
>CAVHPV010000090.1:0-7191 GCA_963638045.1 Faecalibacterium sp. CAG:74
GGCATAATGGCCCACATCAACAACAAAAAGTACAACGTAGCACCATACTTCGGTGCACGGCTCGGCTTTGAGACAACTCTCGGCGACCACATAACACTTGGAGCCTTTTCAAGAGTTACAGCATCCTTCTTAACAGTCGAGGACGATACGTTATATAGCTCGGTAACTCTTCTTGTCGACCCTGTGTGTCTAACACTTTCATGGAGCTTTTGATAAGGGAAAAAGATGAAGAGAAAGATAGTTCTGACTTCAGTATTTCTTATTCTATTAACACTTATCTCCTCATGTGACTTAACGCCCATGGAGGAGGGAAGAAGTGTAAACGAATACATATTCCCTTATGTGAAGTTTGAATTAACAGAAGACGAGGACGGAAACAACTGTTACTCCGCGACAGTACTTTCCTCTGCTCATGTCTCGAGTGTTTATATCCCGTCATATATTGAAGACAACGAGAACTCGAGTCTTCCCATCAGGTATTTCAACGGCTTTGAGGTTGATTCAGATGCAAAGAATTTAAGGGAGATTACCTTTGAGTCTTCAAGTACGACATTCTCTTCCGATGTATTGATGTCGATAGTGACAGCAAGTGAAAGTGAGACAGTCTTATTCACTATCGACAACATTGATAGCGACTACAAAACATATTCTGATTTAGCTGTCATAGAGAAGCCGGGGAAGGAATTTGTCGGCTGGTTTATCAAGGGAACGGAAGTTGTAAGAGAAAAGGATGATGCGATAATCGAGAGGGCTCAGACTCTCGAAGCGAGGTGGAAAGACCATGACCTTGAGTACAAAGAGAGAATTGAAGCAACATGTACTGCCGACGGCAACATAGCTTATTACAAGTGCTTGAGTTGCAAGAAGTGTTTTCTCGATAAAGCTGCACTTGAGGAAATAAGTGATAGTGAGATAATTATACCGGCTTCTCATAAACTCGAGCACATTGATGCTGTATCTCCAACATGCACCGAGGCCGGTAATATTGAACACTATAAGTGTAAAGTATGCTCACGCCTCTTCACCGACACCAATGCCGAGCATGAGATTGAGAGCGCTGAGATAGCACCTCTGAAGCATACTCTCTTCCCAAATGACGGGAAGGCAGCAACATGTACTGAGAACGGCATCAAAAAACACTATGAATGCGAAAACTGTCATTCTCTTTTCCTCGACGAAGACGGTAAGAATGCGACCTCGAGTGCTGAGCTCGTAATACCTGCAACCGGACATGAGTTTGTAAGGAAGCAATACTCGGAGACAGCAAGCTGTACATGGGAGGAATGCATAAAGTGCGGGGAGACGCAGAATGCTGCGGGGCATACATGGAACGAGGGGGTAGTTACAAAAGCGCCGACTACAACCGAACACGGCACAAAGCTCTTTACCTGTACTGTCTGCGGTAAAGAAGAAGATGAAGATATTCCTCCACTCGGCGATCACACATGGGTTGATGTAAAAAACATTGATGCAACATGTACAGAAAGAGGGTACACGATAAAGAGATGTACCTCCTGCTCGATAGAGTATAAAGACAACTACATTGATGCCGTCGGACATAGAACAGAGTATTTTGAAGCAAAGGATGCTACCTGTCTTGAGAATGGTAACAATGCTTATTACAAGTGCTCAGTATGCTTGTCTCTTTTCAAGGACAGAAACGGGATAAACAAGACAACAGAAGATGAAATAACAAGGAAAGCCCGGGGGTACCATGACTGGGGAACGACATGGCTCAGTGATGATACCTACCACTGGCATAAGTGCAGATACTGTGAGGCCGTAACAGACGGCGTAAAACACGAATACAAAGAAAAAGTTGTAGTCGTCGATTACATATTGTCGTCAGCAACATGCACAGAGAGCGCCGTTTACTATTACAGCTGCGAGTGCGGTCGGAAGGGAAGCGGTACTTTCGTGACAGGAGAGCCTCTGGGACACCTGGATAAAACTGAACACCCAAAAGTTGAGTCAACATGCGAGGAGCAAGGACACGAAGCTTATTGGACATGTTCACGTTCTTGCTGCAGTGGACGCTATTACCTGGATAAGGACTATAAGAAGTATACAACTAACTACAACGAGCTCGTCCTCCCTTATGCCCACGTCTTTGAAAAGAATCAATACAGTACCGATGCAGACGGAAAATACCATTACCGGGTTTGTGATAAGTGCGGGCAATCTGTTGAGTCGACAAGAGGTGAGCATACTTTCACCTGGGCTCATACCGACTATGAACATTGGCAGGAATGCACTGTTTGTGGATACCAGAAGGGAAAAGAAGATCACATCCTTACAGGAGACCTGGGTAAGAGAAAATGTGAGAAATGCGGTTTTTCAGAAGAAAAGTCTGAGGACAGCAAGAAAGGCGGTTTTGAGGTTATTGAGATCAACAAAAAGCCGAATGGTTACCTGACGGCAGAGAAGGACAGCACGGAATGGACGTTCACCCTCGTGAGCACGAATGATGAGAATGCAAAGCCCGACAAGTACATATGGTCTCTTGATGGTGAGGAAGTTGAATGTGACGGAGATGTATATGTTCTTTCAGCTCCCGAAAAACGTTCTTACCGGGTTATGTGTGTATTCACGGCTAACGGCTACTTTGCATCCAACACGAAGGTGATAACGGGAGGCGAATGATTGGGATGAATTCAAATTTGAAAAATTTAAAAATAAGTGAGGAAAAAGGAATGAGAAAACTATTAAGTATTTCATTAGTTGTTCTTGTACTGGCACTTCTTATAGTGTCATGTAGCCCAGAGAACAAGACTGTCGAGAACAACGGTCTGGCTATGGTCTCTTTCTCCATGAGTGACGGGGGAACGAGAGGCCTGACAAAGACAGACCCAAAGCTTAACCCCGACGACTTCTATTGGTACTACACAGCAACCAAGACGGACGGTACGGGATTGATGGCAGGTGTAACTGATAGACAGAAACCTGTGACGGATCCGGATAAAGACAAAGATGATACCACAAATGGCGGTAAAGGCCTTGGTAATACTGTCGGTCCGTTCTCCTATGGAGACTGGAGCTTCACGCTTTATGCTTATGCCACAAAAAGACCTACTATCAGAAAGGAGACAAAACAAGTCACAGAAGGGAATCTTGCCTACAGCGGTACTTCAGAAATAACGATAAACACCCCAAGTAGTAACACGCTTACAGTTGTTGTTGCTTCAAAGCAGACCGAGAATGGGACTGGAACTCTTGTATTCCCTCTCAAGAGTGCAATGGTTGAGAAAACAACAGAAGGTCAGGTTGTCGACACAACAAAGTTCCTCGAAGAGATAGAGATAACACGTGTTGATAAGACAGGAAGTGAAACTGAAAAGCTTTATGATTACAGCACAACTCTTGAGGGAGATAACACCAAGAGAAGTAAGACTCTGGCATCCGGCTCTTACAGGGTGACTTTCAGATATATCCAAAATGCGACTTTAACCTATTCTGACACCCAAAATAAAGTTGTGAGTGGATATACCAGCAGCAAGGGTGAGTATGTCGTTGGAGAAGAAACTATCTATGTCGCCATTGCTGACTACCTAACAACCACTATCGGCGGGGAAGTCGAAAGTAATAGCGGAATGGTTACAATAAAAGTCGAGAATGGAAAGACCGAGGTAACAATACCTAAGACCGTTAACTCTAGTGGAGAAACAGTATTCGAAGGAAAGGATGACAACAAAAAAGCAGTGTCTAAGACAACATTCCCGGCAGGATATCTCGCTGAAGGTACTTCCGTTTTGAATCAAACTATTTACGCTCCTGAAGTGGCATCGGAATCAGGTGCTGATTATCTCTTTGAAACAGAGGAAGGGGAAAAAACATCTGTCGTTGGCGGTGTGGATAATACCCTTTATGAAAACGACGTTGAGAAAGAGACGTTCGGCTTTGAGAATGAAGAAGAAGAAGGTTCTTGCTCTAACCTCGCAAAGAGAGTAACTCAGGTTTACTATCTACCGAAGGGATTGAATGGTAACAGTTACTATCTAAAAAATGGCTATACCGGAGTGATCCTTGCTGAGGGCACTCAGTCAAGTGATACTTGTGATATAACCTCAAAGTACACAGGAAGTAAAGGAAATTACACTAAAGATAAAGGATACGACATCCCTGATGGAGAAGTTGTCTATTATGACCCGACAACAGGTGAGACACATTTCCAGGTTCAGCACTTCAGTACATACTACTTTGCTTCTCCTAGTGCTATTTTCTACAATGCAGCAACGAATAGAGTGTATCAGACACTTGACAAGGCAGTTAAAGACGGCGGAACAGTCAAGCTCTTGGCAAACGCTGAACTAACAGTATCTTCATGTATTAATGTCACAGAAACTCTGACTATCGATCTCAACGGGAAAACTTTAACTTTCTCCGAAGGTACGGCATTTGATGCCTCGGCGGCAAATGCAATCTTCCAGATAAGTGCTCCGTTTACAATTAAGAATGGAACTATAAAAGGAAGTGTTACAAGGTCCTTCTTCAGAGGTATAACAAATGCAAACCTGACACTTGATTATGTGACCGCAGAAATAGATACATCCGCTACCGAAAGCGAAGACAGTTCCGGAAATAAAACGTACGGTGCTAATGCCGGGAAGACTCTAGTGTTCTTGTGTCAAGGATCGAATCCTGTTTACGCAACAATAAAGAATTCCGACCTTTCAATAATTGGTTCCTATTGTGTAGGTTCAAATGCGAAAAACGGTGCTGAGTCGTATATCAACGTTACTATCGAGAACAGTAAGATCGAAGCAAAAAACGACACAAAAAGCGAGAATACAGGCAAGGACCTTACAACCGGTCTACTTGCGAATGTTCCGGGTGATGTAAGAATTGTCGATTCTACGATATCAGGAACACTTCAGGGAGCTATTCTCCGTGGCGGTACTTACACAATAGAAGACTCGACATTCTGTTCAACAGGAACTAACACTGCTTCTGATCCTGAAGATGCGTGGAGTGTTGGGAACGGTGTTGCGGTTGCAGCATTGGTTATTGGGAACAGAGGAACAGGATACGAGTATCCGACAAGTGTGACATTCGAGGGGACAAATACTCTGAGTGTTGGGAGTGGTTCAAATAGAAAGCATCTTTATATCTACCAGCCGGAAGCAGCTACAGGCAAGGATAGAAGCGTGACTGTAATTGGGAATATTCCGACGGCAGGAGATAGTGAAACGTTGTCATACAACGAAGACTTCAACAATGCAACTGTGGTGTTGAAAGAAGAAGAGACGTTGTATGTTGCAGGTGTTAAAGGCATAGAGGATGCTGTTGCCTCTGCAGAAGAAGGAGCGACTATAAAGCTGCTTGTGGATTTGGATTTGTCATCTTATAAAAATGGAAGTAAACATGGTTTTTGCTTTAAGAAGGGTGCTACTGTTGACCTGAACAAAAAGACTATTACCATAAGTAACAATGGTGTTTATTGGGAAGGTGATGGACTGACTATAAAAAATGGAAAGTTTAAAGCCTTAGATAGTGATGGTGCTACTGGTAGCACGGGTTCATATGCATTACGGATTGGATATGGAAAAATAGAAGCCGGACAATTATTACCTAATGGTGATCTTTCTGATGAAACCAAAATGCAATATGTTGCTACAATTGAGAATGTCGAATGTGAAGGTGGAATCTGTGTAAGTTCACATCAGGCAATAATTAAAGGGAATACAAAAGTCCATGGTACCAACTATTATGCTCTCCAATCTCAGACAAAAGGGAAATTGATTGTAGAGGCTGGAACTTTCACGACTGATGGAAAGGAATGTGGTGGAATTCTGTTGTATCCAGGAACAAAATCAACGATTGACACGAGCGTTACAAGCGGTGATGAAAGTATAATCGGATACATCGAGATTAAAGGTGGAACATTTGGTGCTTCTGATGGAAAAAACGTGTTGGTAAATACAATATCGAAAACTGAAAATGTTGAACGTGTTAAAATAGTTGGTGGAACATTCTACCTTGATCCATCGAATGTTGCTTTTACTAAGGGTAGCGAAACGACAAGCGTCAGTTTTGTAGCTGCTGGATATCAGGCCGTGAAAAATGAAAAAGACAGTACTTGGACTGTTTCTCAAATACAGGCTCAGTAATAAGTTTGACTGACTTGAGTTAATTCAAATTAAGTATCCTATATCGATTCCGGTGTTGATTACTCCGGAGTCGGTATCGGGATACCTCTGTAGGAGCTCTTATGGAATCTGCTGATGTTCTTACCAAAATCGTTCTGCCACTTTTGATTTTCGTTCCGTCTCTTCCGTCTATTATCTCTTTGCTGACTTTCGGTTATAAGCTCGGACACGGGAAAGATGCATACAAAGTTAAGGTTGTTGAAACGGAAACGGTAAGAAGAATAGAAGGAATAGAAAATAAATATAGTAGAGAGAATGTCGAGATGCTCTTGAAAGGGAAGGATCTCTTCGAGAAGAAAGCTCTACTTATCAGCAGAATTAAGGAGAGAGAATATAAGAAAGAGTTTGTTCTAAAATTCTCTTCGCTTATTGTAGGAGCTATTCTTCCTGAGTTATTTGTACTTGTTTATTTCGGTGCGAAGAACATCCTTTCTGTGGATGAACAAACTATTATCATCATTGTGATTTCCATACTTTTGAGTATTTCTTTCTATCTGATTTCAAATGCTCTTTGTGCAGTCTTCCAGAGTTCCGGAACAGCCTCTGACTATGCAGATGAATATGAGCTTGAGCTCATTAATGAGATTTTGAAGTGGCATATTGAAGAACGTGTAAAAGGGCTGGAAGAAGGTAGCCGGCGTCCACAACGTGGGAAACGCTGTTAACCTTGATACATAGGTGTTCTCTGCCTCCCCATGGCAGTGCACATAGATTTTTTTATTATTATTGTTCCCAGCACCCTTCGGACCTCATGCCGGAGGGTGCTCTCTTTATGTTAATGAATAGGGAAGGGTGAGGGTTGATGATTTATTTTTGCTTTGAAGGGAATAATTGATGGTGGGAACTTGCTGTTATGTGTTTTTGGGGGGTGTATGGGAGTATTTGTTTTATTTAACAAATGAGACGAAAATGTCAGTAATAGAAGGATATGTTGGGGATTGTACTTCTAATAGCAATAAACAAATATCGCAAAGTCAGGCAAAATTGGGGATTGTTAATTATTTTTTACTTTTAAGCTAAGGAAAGTTCAGTTTTTTTGTATTTT
>CAVHPV010000091.1:0-6976 GCA_963638045.1 Faecalibacterium sp. CAG:74
CATTAGTAGTTATGGTTCTAGCCATAATGATTATTGCCGTATCATGTGAAGAACCTCATGTCCACACATTCTCAGAAGAATGGACAAGTGATGAAACATACCATTGGCATAAAGCTACCTGCGGTCACGATGATGTCGAGGACGGTAAGGAAGCTCATAAATTTGGTAATCTGATAACAGACGAAGCAGCAACAGAATCCAAGACAGGAAAAGGAAACAGAGTCTGTAGTGTTTGTGGTTATGAGAGAGAAGAAGAAATCCCGCAAGTGGGACATGTTCATAAACTCTCTTCAGGATATTCCCATGATGAGACCGGTCATTGGCAGACATGTTCAACATGTAATAGCAGAGTGAACTACTCATCCCATATCCTTAATTATGTTAGCAGAAGTGCAGTCAATCATCGCCAGGAATGCAGTGTCTGTGGATACTATGGGGAAGACGAGGCACATAAGATTGTAATTACAACATACACAGACACAGGGAAGAAAGTGCAGTCGTGTGAGAATTGTAATTATAAAGAATCTCTTGTTGCTGTAGAAACAAAAACCGAAAAGGTGGAGACAAAGACTGTGACAAAAGAAGATGGGACGGAAACTAAAGTGAATAACGGTAAGGTTGTAATTGAGACTGCTGTTACTGCATCTGAGACAAGTTCCTCGAGCTCCAGTTCATCATCAAGTACAACCGATGCGCCCAAGACGACAGTATCATTCCCTGAAGGTGCATTGAAGATGAATGAAGGAGCAACAAGTGTATCTCTTACAGTTACAGCAATTCCTGTTACAGAGGTGACCTCTGACACAAATTACCAGGTGAAAACTGAAACTGCTGATACGACGACTGGAGGTGATAGCGGACAAGACGTGGAAACCGAAGAGGCTGTTGTCGCAGGATTTGAGTTCGTTCTCACTGGTGCTGATAGCAAAGATTTGTCAGGTACAGATAGTTCCGGTAAATTAACAGGAACAACTGTAACTACTTATATAGTTGCAGGATTAGGTGAATATACAAAAGGAATGTACAATCCACCTGTTGAGATAAAATATGTCGGTGATAATAATGATACTAATGAAGCTGTAATTGAAAGTTATAATTCTAAAGATGGAAAGCTTGTTTTCACTGTCTATCACTTCAGCAAGTATGCGATTATCTCAAAAAATATGGTTGCAGTAGATAGCAATAACAAGCTGTATAAGACTCTTTCTGAGGCAATAAATAACGCAGAGAAAGGAGCCACTATCAAGTTGCTAAAGAATGTTACTATTGAGAGTGCATTGACATTTAACAAAAAATCAATAACTCTTGATTTGAACGGAAAGACACTGAGCTTCAAAGCAAAGACATCTGACGATATAAAAAATCAGGGTGTCTTCGAACTTCCTGATGCTGATGCTGATTATCTCGTAACAGTGAAGAACGGAACTATCGATGGAAAAGTTGAAGGAAAACAACCTAACGTTTTTACTATCCATGAACATGCTCAGCTTGAACTTGACAGTGTGAACTTGGAAGCTACCGCATTTAGAGGTATTCAGGTATATCAGAACATTACCCCTGCAGCTCTGACAATTAAAAAATCGACAGTTAAAGTGACTGGTGCCTATGCTGTTTCGACTGAAGCGACCGTGAAAGATGGAACTACATCGACAGAAATTACTGTAACAATAGAAAGTAGCACGCTTGAAGCAGAAGCAGAAGATTATGACTGTACAGGTCTTCTCGTAAACGTTCCAAGCAACGTGAAAATTACCGATTCTATAATCAAAGGTGCTAGACAGGGAGCTCTCCTGAGAGGAGGCACATTTGAGATCTCAGGCTCAACCTTCAATTCGACAGGAACTAAAACTAAGTATCATAAACACGAAAACACTGAAACCGATGATTATGAAAATGAGAATTGGGATGTTGGTAACGAAGTTCCGCTTGCAGCAATTGTTATTGGTAATAGAGGTGGTTCTTATCTGTATCCAACTAAAGTCACATTCAGTGGTACCAACAAACTTGAGGTTGGAGAGAATGCCGTAAGAAAACAAATTTATATCTACCAGGCTGATGCAATTGAGGGAAAAGACAGAAGCGTGTCTGTGACCGGATTTGATGAAACATGGACTGTAAACGGTGACTTCAATGGCGCAGTTGTAAGATCTGCAGATGGAAAGATAATTTACACAGCTGGTCTTGATTCCTTTGAGAATGCGGTATCTGAAGCTACAAGTGGTCAGACTATCAAATTGCTGGCGGATTTGGATACTTCCCAAAAGTATGCTAATAATGCAAAACACGCGTATACCTTTGACGAAAACGTGACTGTAGATTTGAACGGAAAAACTTTCATGACAAATTGTTATGGTGTTTATTGGGAAGGAAATGGTTTAACCATACAGAATGGTACTGCGAAGGCTGCCAATACGGAAGGAAATAAATATGCATTGCGTATCGGTTATGGTGCAAAAAATAAACAGGGAGTTATTGATGGCGACCATATAAACACAGAAAAAAAAGATTGGGTTGCTACTATAAAGGATGTGACGTGTGTCGGAGGTATCAATGTGAGCTCACATAACGTTGTGATTGAAGGGAATACTGAAGTGAATGGGAGTGCTTATTATGCTCTTTTCTCGCAGAACGGTGCATTGATTACTGTGAAAAATGGAAAATTCATCGATACAACAAATGAAGACGGTTCGGTTGTTAGTACTGGTACTGGGACTCTGAATGAGTCTGAAGATAAATGCACCGACGGGAACAGATGCATAAAAGGTCGAATTGTGATTGAAAAAGGCACTTTTGGAGCTGCTTCTGGTTCAAATAAAGTATTCTGTGATGACAATGCCAATATAACAGTGAAAGGTGGAACATTCTATTCTGACCCAACTCACTATGTTGAGAAAGGATATGCTGCGACCGGAACTCCAAGTGAAAACCCGACTTCTTGGACCGTGACGAAGGCTAATTAGCTATTGTGGGCTTCTACTTCTCCTTCGGGGGAGGTAGAAAGGCATCTATCGGAAGATAGAAATGTGGTGTTATCTGCCTCCCCATAGGCAGTGCACATAGATTTATTATTCCCCCTCGCACCCTCTGACTTCTGGCTGGAGGGTGCATTTGTTGCTGGGATGTTTGATATCCCACCTCCCGCGGGGCTTACATCTTGTATTCCACTATCTTCGCCGTGTGCTTCTTCTCTTTCCTGTCGTAGTTGATTCCGACAAGGAGAATCCTTCCCTTGAAGGCTCTTAGCATTGAGGGATATTTTCTCGTGAGTATCTGGCTAATTGCACCCTCTGCAGACTCATCCCACTTGAGTTCAACTATAAGGGCGGGAAACTCACAATCAGGAAGAGGAAGATAGCAAACATCTGCGTATCCTCTTCCGGCTGGGAGCTCCTCAAAGTCAAAGTATTATTCTGGTTTGTCCCCGAATAGCTTATTTGTATAGAGCAAGGATGCTTTTCAGGAGATTTCTGTACTTCTCTCTTATGTTGCCCGGAGACATTATCTCTACGCTTGTTCCACATTGGACAAGGCGGAGCATGAGCTCTATGGAGTTTTCAACCTTCATCCTGCAAATACATTCGCCGTTGGACTTCTCCTCTATCTGGGGTTTCTCATGATTGAGAGACGAGAAGGCATTGAGGGCACTTCTTTCCCTCACCTTGAGGACAAGAGGAATCATGTCTATGGCGTCATAGTTTTTCTCTTCGGCTCTTGAGAACGGTTTGAGGTTATCGGGGATAGTGTAAGTCTCGTTAAGCATCTGGACTGATTTTATTGTGGTGATGTTCAGCGTTATTATGTCCTTGGTGTGTCTCAATCTCCCTGTCACCGTCATAGGCTTACGACCACTGTAGTCTTCCGTGAAGCCGATGAAGTAGGGGGCCATCTCTATCTCTTCCTTCCCCGGTGTCGTTGATGATATCTTGGCTATCCTTCCTGATACCCAGCAATCAATCAGAACCTCAAGGATGGTATTGTATGATGAGGCTTCGACCATTGATGACTCAAGTTTCTTTTCAATTGTATCAGCCATGGTGAGGATGTTGTCAGAGACATTGGGAGCGTAGGAGCGCATGTTCATGGCTATCTTTCTCAATCCTGATGCAAGGTGGGGATTCTGCACGGTGGTGCTGTTGGCAAGTGCCTCTGCTGACATATTGAATGCCAATGTTTCATAGACTGAGAGCTCTAAAGGAGAGTTCTCTTCAGTCTCCTTTATCTTGATGAGATTATTGTCCTCATATATGTCTATATGTTTAGACAGGTCTTCCACATACCTGCTGATTGTTGACCTGTGCACGCCCAAACGCCGTGCTATTTCCGCTCTTCTCATTCCCTCGGGGTGTGATCTGAGAAGAAGCTCGAGTTGTGCAACCCGTTCACCTTTCATGACATCGTTCCTCTTTTTTAAAACAATTGTAGCAACAATTATTCCGGACTGAAAGAAAAAATATAAAAAACCGCAACAGAAAGCAACAGAAAAACAACAGGATGTGCAAAACTGTTGCACTCTTATAATGAAGCCGACAGCAATATGCTCTCCGACATTGTTCAAAGCTGGTTGCATGCAAGAAAATAGACAAAGGATATTACAGGATACAGATGTTTTCACTGACAGTATGGTCATGGAACTCAAGAGACATGGTAGTGATGCTTTACCGTGTGCAGGCTATGAGGAGTTCTATGCTCCTATGGGAGGGGACGTACTCCCGTGGCATTGGCACAGCGGGATGTGGATTGTATATATCAGGAAAGGGAAAGCTTGACCTTCAGGTTGGAAGCAGCATAGTCCGGCTGGAGAGGGGAAATTTCGCCTTCATCAACTCAAACGTTCTCCACGCGGCCAAAGGTGCTCCGAAGTGCACTTTGCAATCTTTTGTCTTCTCTCTTCTTCTGGTTACTTGTACTCCATCATCATCCATAGCCGTAAAGTACATTACTCTCCTTAAGAAATGTACGGCTCTTCCGTATGTTGTCATTATCATCTCCTTAAGGGGTTCAGGACTGTCTTTGAGGCTATCCAAGATGATGTTCCGGGCTTTGAGTTCTGTGTAAGGGAGGAGATTTCCAGGATACTCTTTTATATCTACAGAGAGAATGAGGATGTAATCACAAAGCCGTAGGGGGAGAGGAATCACGATACTGATAGACTCGGTATGATGCTGAGTTATATCTACTCAAATTGCAGTAAGGAGATCTCCCTCAGAGCCCTTGGAAATGCCTAATCGGTGAGTGAGAGGGAAGTGCTAAGATATTTCAGGCATTTTATTGGGGAATTTCCCATTAAAGTACCAACTCCTCAGGAGTGTGAATATGATGGCTGTGGAAAGAGGAAAGTCCCTCTTTGATATAGCCCCGGCATGCGGATTTGTTTCTCCGTCTTGTTACACAAAGAAATTCCGGGAGGTCTATGGTGTCACGCCGATGGCTTTCAGAGAGAAGATGGAGATGGAAAGAGCTTCTTCATTATTTTCCTGATACTCTTCATGGCAGATTGAGCTTAACCTTTTTCCTCTTTCCTGTGATAATCACTCACATGAGCGAAATAGAGAAACTTGAAATAAAGATCAGCTACCTCGAGAAGGAGAATGCCGAGCTCAATGAGACTGTCATCGACATGGATAAGAGGCTGGGGGTGCTTATGGCCCAATTCGAGGAGATGAAGAAGAAAGTGAAAGATCTTATCGACAACAATGGGGAGGAAAGGGAGAACAGGCGTCCTCCTCACTATTGATCATCCTTTCATCCTGCTATGCAGATTCATGGTGATATTGCTGTTTCAAGTATATGCAATGCTTTTAAGGTTTGGCTACGAAGCCTTCTGCAATGAAAAATCCGGCAGGAGTTCACAGTTTCCGCCGGATAGTTAACTATCAGAAAAAAATTCCGACCTGTGCGGATGACTTAAGCTGCTAATTTCGTCTTAACATCTCTACCATATTTGTTTATATCCATAGAAACAGCCCTTTTTTGTATCCATAAACATAAAGTATTGTTCCTGTAGGCTGCGCTCAGGACAGCAAGTGAACCACTTCCTTCATTTGACCAGCTCATTCCGTTATGTTTCTGCCTGTCAGCGACAACGAGGTCGTTGCTCTTCTCCGCAGCATTCGAGCTGAGCCTGAGTTTGAAGACTCTGCGTATCGCATGACAGCAGATGTTATCCCTCTTCCTTTCGAGGTAAGCACACATATCATCAAGGATCTCCTTGTTCTTGATTATCGAACTCGAGAAACCTCTGATGTATTCTATTGCACCATCTACGTCGCCGACCCAAAGGTAGTTGAGGATCTTCTTTATTATCGGGCCTTTCTTGTCCTTGGGTAGTTTGATGCACATAGAACAGTACTCTTTAATACGCTTCGCAAGATGGAACCAGTCGAGAATAAGTACATATGGCCTCCAGGAGAAGAATTTCTCTGCGACTCCTTAATCTCCTTCGCTCCGTCGGAAAGGAATACCAGTTGCCGGTTCTCCAAAAGACCATTCTCGAGAAGAAATGCTGCGAGAAGAATAAATGCTTTGCGGATGCCTACCGCGGTAAGAATATATGCCTTCCCGTCAGCATGAATATGAATTACGGTATTGGCAACATTCTTCTTTTCCTTTATATAATCTTCTCTTCTTTCATCCTTCTGGTGCTTAACCAGAACATCATCAACGCTTACGAGGACAGCCTTGCTGCTGTCTTCTTCAGGCAGGAAATTGTCAGGAATGACGCCGATGGGGAAGTCTTCATGTTTGTCATTGTATTCTTTGGTCGCCGCGTCAATTTTCTCCCTCATTTCCTTGTCAGGCATAACGTTAGGCTTTCTGATTGAGTCAGGAAGGTTCTCTGGGTTATTGGGTAGTGCAGTATCAGGATTGAAATCATTCTCTTTCAGAACCTCTATGGCATATTCCTCTTCAGCTTTACTTAGTGCACAACCGCAGTCTTCAATAAAGTCTGCAATAGTCCTGTGATGAAATGAGTCCC
>CAVHPV010000092.1:0-6801 GCA_963638045.1 Faecalibacterium sp. CAG:74
CTCCTTATACTTAAGCAGGAAAATCTGGAAAAATGTCATGATTTTCTTCAATTGTGAAGAAGATTTTACAATTCAAACAGCAAGACGCTCTGTTCAAATAATAACATATCTATCCAATTTGGATGTATTTTTATTACCTATTTTAAATATTTATACATTTTTTTCATTTATACTTGACTACTTTGTATATTTATCAATAATTATTGCAAAATTATTCAAAGAGGTATTCACAAATGGAAAAGAAAGATATCAAAAAAATAGTACTCGCTTACTCAGGCGGACTCGATACGTCAATAATCATCCCCTGGCTCAAGGAGAATTACAACAACCCCGAAATCATAGCCGTCGCAGGCAATGTCGGCCAGAATGATGAACTGGAAGGGCTCGAGGAGAAGGCTCTCAAAACAGGGGCAAGCAAACTGATTGTTGCCGATCTAGTAGACGAGATGGTTGATGATATCATAATACCGGCACTCAAGATGGATGCAAAATACGAAACATATCTTCTTGGGACTGCATTCGCACGGCCTGTGATCGGAAAGAAACTTGCCGAAATAGCCATCAAGGAAAACGCCGATGCAATCTGTCACGGGGCCACAGGAAAGGGAAACGACCAGGTTAGATTTGAGCTGGCCATCAAGCGCTTCGCCCCCGATATGCAAATCATTGCTCCATGGAGGGAATGGAGCATCAAATCGAGGGATGAGGAGATTGACTACGCAGAGGCACACAATGTCCCATTAAAGATAAGCCGCGAGACAAACTACTCAAAAGACAAGAACCTGTGGCACCTCAGCCACGAAGGGCTGGATCTGGAGAATCCTGCAAATGAACCCGATTATGACAAGGACGGTTTTCTTGAAATGGGTGTCTCCCCATTCAAAGCTCCTGACAAGGCAGAATATGTCACAATAGGTTTTGAGAAGGGAGCTCCTGTCAGCGTTGACGGCGTTAAGATGAAGGCCAGCCAGATTATTGAAGTGCTCAATGAGAAAGGTGGAAAGAACGGCATCGGAATCATCGACATTGTCGAGAACCGCCTCGTAGGGATGAAGGACAGAGGCGTCTACGAGACTCCCGGCGGAACGATACTCTATTTTGCGCATGAAATGCTTGAGATGCTCACTCTCGATAAGGACACTCTACACGAGAAGGAGAAGCTTGCCATCGTCATGGCTGACCAGATCTACAACGGCAAGTGGTATTCAACTCTGACTGAGTCTCTTGTGGCATTTGCCAATGAATCGAACAAGTTTGTCACTGGAGATGTAAAACTCAAACTCTACAAGGGGAACATTATTCCTGCAGGTATGACAAGCCCGTACTCACTCTACTCGGAGAACCTCGTGACATTCGGAGAAAGCGATTATGACCAGGCAGGGGCAAAGGGATTCATCAACGCATGGGGCCTTCCGACCAAGGTTGAGGCTCTCAGAGAAAAGGGGTTGCTCTGATGGCGAAGATGTGGACGGGACGCACGGACGGGAATACAGATCCGGTTGCGGACAGCTTTAACTCCTCAATCTCCTTTGATAAGAGAATGTACAGGGAAGACATAAGTGCGAGTATTGCTCATGCCAAAATGCTCTCCTCTGCAGGAATCATCACAGAGGAAGAAAAAGACAGCCTTGTTCTTGGTCTTGAAGGGATTCTTTATGACCTTGAGTACGGGAAACTCCTTATAGATCCAAATTGTGAGGATATACACATGTTCGTGGAGGAAGAGCTCACCAGAAGGATTGGCGATACTGGAAAAAAACTCCACACAGCAAGGAGCCGCAATGACCAGGTTGCCCAGGATCTGAGGCTCTATCTCAGGGGTAAGACAGCAGAGACTGATCTTTTACTAAAAACCCTTATAGATACCCTCCTTGAGAGGGCAGAAGAGTACAGCGATGCGATAATGCCGGGATACACCCACTTGCAGAAAGCACAGCCCGTCACATTCGGCCACCATCTTCTGAGCTATACAATGATGTTTCTTCGTGACAGGGAGAGGCTGAAGGACAGCAGAAAAAGAATCAACATCTCACCGATAGGCTCCTGTGCGCTTGCAGGAACCACCTATCCTGTGAAAACGGAAATGGAGGCTTCCCTTCTTGGATTTGACGGCATATGTGCAAACAGTATTGACGGCATCTCTGATCGTGATTTTGCGGTG
The DNA here is from genome assembly GCA_963638045.1 of Faecalibacterium sp. CAG:74. GTDB lineage: Bacteria > Spirochaetota > Spirochaetia > Sphaerochaetales > Sphaerochaetaceae > Ornithospirochaeta. The sequence continues at coordinate 2,162 of CAVHPV010000092.1, forward strand.
GAGACATTGAGCAACCTTTCCCTGATTATGATGCACCTCTCACGCCTCTCGGAAGAACTTGTGATCTGGACAAGCTGGGAATTCGGTTTCGTCACCATCAGTGACAAATATACAACAGGCTCGTCAATCATGCCCCAGAAAAAGAACAGTGACATGGCAGAGCTCATCAGGGGAAAGACAGGAAGAGTTTATGGCTCCCTCATGGCAATGCTGACTGTTCTCAAAGGACTTCCCCTCGCCTATAACAAGGATATGCAGGAGGACAAGGAGGGGCTCTTTGATGCTCTCGACACAACGGCTATGTGTCTCAGAGTTATGAATGGCATGATAGCCACCTTAAAGGCGAACAGAGAGAAAATGCTGCGCTCTGCGGGAGAAGGATTCATCAATGCCACAGACCTTGCTGACTACCTTGTCGGGAAGGGAATCCCGTTCCGTAGTGCCTATAAGATATCGGGAGAGATAGTGAGAGATTGCATCGAAAGTGGATATGTGCTTGAAACATACCCGCTTGAGGATTACAGGAAGCACTCCTCTCTCTTTGATGAAACGCTCTATGAAGCTATAAACCTTAAGCATTGCGTCATGAAACGCAACAGCCCGGGAGCTCCGGGAAGAGTGAAAGAACAGATAGATTATGTAAGGAGAAAGAACAATGAAGACTAAGAAAGCACTTCTGCTGCTTCTTGCAGCTTTAATAGCTTTGTCCGTTTTCACAGGCTGCCAGAAAAAAGGCTCAAGCCTCTCAGAAATCCAGAAGAAGGGAAAACTGAGCATTGCCACAAGTCCGGATTTTCCCCCGTTTGAGTATCTCTCAAACAGCAATACAGTCGAGGGAATCGAGATTGAGATTCTCTCTCTTATAGCAGAAAAGCTCTCAGTTGAACTTGAGATTAATCAAATGGATTTCGACTCTGTGCTTCCGGGTGTTCAGAGCGGTAAGTTCGATGTGGGAGTGTCGGGAATATCGGTGACGGAGAAAAGAAAAAAGAATGTACTCTTCACAGATCCGTACTGTCTTGCCGCCCAAGCTATTGTCGTGACTGCGGACAGTAACATAAAGAGCAAAAGCGACCTTGAGGGAAAAAAGATCTCCGTACAGACCGGAACTACGGCCGAGAGCTACACCATGGAAATGGGGTACAATGTGTCGTCATTTACTGCAAACAGCGATGCTGAGGCAGCTCTGACGCAGGGTAAAGTAGATGCTTGGGTTATAGATGACCTAACAGCTGCTGAGATGGTTGCCGAGTACAATAGGTCCGCTGAGACTAAACTTGTGGTCCTTTCGGATGCCATGACAACTGAGCCTTATGCCTTTGCTTTCTCATTGGGTAGCGAAGAGCTCGTTGAAAAAGTGAACAGTATCCTGAACGAACTAGTGTCTGACGGGACTGTTGAAAAGATCTTCGAAAAATATAATGCTCCGTACACAAGCCCAGTCAAATAGCCTATGGACGAATGGATTGAGAAATTGAACGAGACCTTCATCGAGAGTGGTTACTACCGCCTGATGATGCAAGGTCTCATGAATACCCTGGTTATAACCCTGGGTGCTCTTGTGATTGGAGTTGTGGCCGGGGCTCTTATTGCAGCCATTCGCTATCTAACAGAAAATGGGAAGAGAATGAAGGTCCTGAACTGGGTAGCTAAAGCTTACGTGACAGCAATAAGAGGTATCCCGGTCGTGGTCCTCCTTCTAATCTTCTATTTTATAATCTTGAAGAGTGCTGACGGCATCTTGGTAGCTGTCATTACCTTTGGTATAAACTCGTCTGCGTACATGGCAGAACTTATAAGAAGTGGAATAAATGCAGTCTCCCACGGCCAGATGGAAGCTGGACGGAGTCTGGGACTCTCAAGGATCCAGACCATGAGGAAAATAATCCTTCCGCAAGCTGTAAGATACATCCTCCCGGCAATCGGGAATGAACTTATCGCCTTGCTTAAGGAGACTGCCGTTGCCGGATATGTGGCGGTTGTTGATTTGACAAGAGCCGGAAATCTGGTCAGGAACAACACATACGATGCTGTGAATCCTCTCCTGGTTGTCGCTTTGACCTACCTCGCCATCGTTGTGCTTCTAACGAGATTGCTGGGTATTTTCGAAAGGAAACTGAAACATGCTTGAAGTGAAAAACCTGCATAAATCCTTCGGAGAACTGAACGTACTGAACGGAGTGGATACCCGCGTTGAGAGGGGTGACGTGATATCGATAATAGGGCCGTCGGGAGGTGGGAAATCAACATTCCTGAGATGTCTGAACCTGCTTGAAACGCCGACAAAGGGCCATATTTATTTCGAGGGAACCGACCTGACTGAAAAGACTGTCAATATTGACCGGTACAGGCAGAGAATGGGCTTTGTCTTCCAATCATTCAATCTCTTTCCACACATGACAGTAATGGACAATCTGACAGTTGCACCCCTAATGCTGAAACTGAAGAAGAAAGATGAAGCTGAGGAAAGAGCATTGAAGCTGTTGGAAAGAGTTGGATTGAGAGAGAAAGCATCAAGCATGCCCCAATCCCTCTCTGGGGGGCAGCAGCAACGTGTCGCAATAGTGAGAGCATTAATGATGGAGCCGGATTTGATGCTCTTTGACGAACCGACATCGGCTCTGGACCCTGAAATGGTTGGAGAAGTTCTCTATGTAATGAAAGAGTTGGCTGAATCAGGAATGACGATGATTGTAGTGACACACGAGATGGCTTTCGCCCGCGAGGTCTCGAACCGTGTTCTCTTTCTCAGTGATGGAATTATAGGCGAGGAAGGAACACCTGATGACATATTCTCACACCCGCATAGTCAAAGGCTTAAAACCTTTCTTTCAAAAGTATTATAGGAGAAGAACAATATGAATCTAAAAAACAAAAACTTCCTGAAGCTCCTTGATTTCACTCCCGATGAAATCGGAGAATTGATAGACCTTGCAATAAAGCTGAAGGACGAAAAGAAAAAAAGAATTCCCCACCGTAGTCTCGAAGGCAAGAATATCGCCTTAATTTTTGAAAAAACTTCAACACGCACCCGCTGTGCATTTGAAGTCGCTGCATCTGACCTGGGAATGCACTCAGTCTACCTTGACTCGTCTTCCTCCCAGCTGGGAAAAAAAGAATCAATAAAAGACACAGCTAGAGTACTCGGAAGGATGTTTGACGGCATTGAGTACCGAGGTTTCGGACAGGAAAGAGTCGAGGAGTTAGCAAAATGGGCCGGGGTACCGGTTTGGAACGGCCTCACGAATGAATTCCACCCTACCCAGATTCTTGCTGATTTCATGACCATCAAGGAGCATTTCGGGTATCTTAGGGGGATAAAGCTCTGCTATATGGGAGACGCAAGATACAACATGGGTTGTTCCCTGATGGTAGGAGCTGCCAAGATGGGGCTGGATATTACCCTCTGCGCACCTGCGGACTACTTCCCACCGGAAGAACTCGTAAGAACATCAAAGGAGATAGCATCCCAAACAGGAGCTAGAATAAATCTCGAATCAGACCCAATGAAAGCAACACGGAACGCCGATGTGATTTATACAGATGTATGGGTAAGCATGGGAGAGAGTGAGAGTGTCTGGAAGGAAAGGATAGAAAAACTCTCCCCGTACCGTGTGACAGAGAAACTTATGCAAAATGCCTCTCCTTCGTGCTGTTTCATGCACTGTCTCCCCGCCTTTCATGATACGGAAACCTCCACGGGAAAGGAAATCGAAAAGAAGTACGGGTTGAAGGAAATGGAGGTAGAAAATGCCGTCTTTGAGAGTGACAGATCAATAGTCTTTGATGAGGCAGAGAACAGAATGCATACAATAAAGGCCGTGATGCTTGCGACCCTTTAACGTATATTTATTTAAGGTTAGGCAACTGGGCTCAGGTCCGGTTGCCTTTTTACGTGGGGATGATACAAGATTTCTAACATGGGAAAGCAACAAACATAGCTCTTATGCCAATCATTCAGATACCACATCTATTTCCCATATCTGAAACGGAATATCTGATAAGGGATATTCCTTACACTTGATAATGCATAAAAGAGAAAAATTTCCGCCTCAGACCCTTCCCATTGACTGAGCCAATTGCTCAATTGTGGACAATGGTAGATCCACTACTTTGGCAATATTACTCAGAGAGATACCTCCAAGTGCAATCATCCTCTTTGCTGTTTCCTTTCTGTCTTCCTTAAGTGTGTCTTCCATAATCTTGCACATACTCGCCTGTCCTCCTTCTGCTTCCTTCAAATAGCAGATCCGTTCTCTCTGTGCCATAGGGAAGATATCAGCCAACGGCAAATGAGAGAATATCCACTACAGCCCGGAGAGTGTATACGGCACTCACCTGACAATCAGAAGAATCTACGCCTCAAGCTTTAATCATTGACTGAGCCAATTGCTCAACAGTTGATAAAGGAAGGTTAAATGCTCTGGAAATTTCTTCACAAGAGAGCTTACCAAGAGCTATAAGCCTCTTTGCTGTTTCCTGGTCTCTTTCTAATCTGTCTTCCTTAAGCACATCTTTTATCGTGTCATCCATAATCTTACACATACTTGTCTGTCCTCCTTCTGCTTCTTTCAAATAGCAGATTCGTTCTCTCAATACCGGATCTATGATATCCGATGATTTCTTGCATGAAAAGTCAT
>CAVHPV010000093.1:0-6794 GCA_963638045.1 Faecalibacterium sp. CAG:74
AGGTGATGCCTATGAGTATAATTATTGGTGTAGTCAGTCTTATCATAGAGATTGTTGGCCTGATAATTGATGTTATAGGACTAGTGTTGGCTGTAATAGTTGCAGTTGATACTATCGAAAAAAATAATCGCCGATAAGTTGCTACACTCGGCGATTTAAAATCTTTAATTCCTGAGGCAAGTAACCGCTCATCGGTAGTGCACTCTTTCTGTCTTCAATATACCAATATCCGATGGAGAAGTCAAACACGGATGGGTGTTTTTGATAGTCAGTCTTGTCATAGAGATTGTCGGCAAGATAATCGATGTTATAGGGTTAGTGTTGGCTGTAATAGTTGCAGTTGATACTATCGAAAAAAAATAATCGCCGATAAGTTGCTACACTCGGCGATTTAAAATCTTTAATTCCTGAGGCAAGTAACCGCTCATCGGTAGTGCACTCTTTCTGTCTTCAATATACCAATATCCGATGGAGAAGTCAAACACGGATGGGTGTTTTTGATAGTCAGTCTTGTCATAGAGATTGTCGGCAAGATAATCGATGTTATAGGGTTAGTGTTGGCTGTAATAGTTGCAGTTGATACTATCGAAAAAAAATAATCGCCGATAAGTTGCTACACTCGGCGATTTAAAATCTTTAATTCCTGAGGCAAGTAACCGCTCATCGGTAGTGCACTCTTTCTATATTCAATATACCAATTGTCGGAGAAGAGGTCAAATTAAGACGATAACCTGTTGGCTTGATTACTGCTCTTCCTCTGTTGTCCTTTTCCTTACAACAGTTTAGAATTTCTCCATTACTTGTTTTAGGAGAAAACGATGGAAGTTCGTGTTCGCTACGCCCCGTCGCCAACTGGGTTGCAGCATATTGGTGGTATAAGAACCGCACTATTTAATTATTTTTTCGCCAAGTCTATGGGAGGTAAGTTCATTCTCCGCATAGAGGATACAGACAGGGAGCGATATACTGAGGAGTCCCTTCAGGATCTTTATGATACTCTCGAGTGGCTGGGAATCAAATGGGATGAGGGGCCTGTTGTGGGTGGTCCCTATGGTCCTTATGTTCAGTCCGAAAGATTCGATATTTACAAGGAATATGCGGAGAAACTTGTCAGGGATGGTAAGGCTTATTATTGCTATTGTTCTCCTGAGAGATTGGAGAAGTTGAGAGAGGAGCAGACTCAGTCTAAGAGCCAATACCAGGGTTATGACAGGCATTGTGCAAATCTCACTGAAGAGGAGAGAAGAGAGCTGGAGGCACAGGGTATAAAACCTGTCATCAGGCTGAAGGTGCCGACTGAGGGGAAAACAACTTTCCATGATGTCATCATGGGTGATATCACACGCAAGAATAAAGATGTTTCACCCGATCCTATTCTTCTTAAGAGTGATGGTTTTCCGACCTATCATCTTGCAAATGTCATCGACGATCACATGATGGGTATTACACATATCATGCGTGCCCAGGAGTGGATCCCTTCCGGTCCATTACATATCCTGCTTTATGATGCATTCGGCTGGGAGCCTCCGATTTACTGTCACCTTCCGATGGTTATGGGTAAGGATGGTCAGAAATTGAGCAAGAGACACGGTTCCACCGCTGTCAGGGATTTCAGAGAAAAGGGATACCTTCCTGAAGCTATCATCAACTATGTGACCCTTGTGGGGTGGTCTCTTGATGACAAGACTGAGTTTTTTACTAAAGAGGAACTCGAGAAGTGCTTCAGACTTGAGAATATCCATTCTGCTCCGGCCAAATTTGACTACAATAAGCTGGACTGGTTTAACGGCCAGTATATACGCCGCAAGAGTAATGAGGAGCTTTGTGACCTCTGCCTTCCTTATTTCGAGAAGGCGGGATTTATCTCTCCCGAGCCGACAGAGGAGGAGAAGGCATATATCCTCTCCCTCATGCCGTCTGTCAAGGAAAGGATGAAGACTCTTTCTGACTGTGTTCCGCTTACTGAGTTCCTTTTTCAGGATAACCCAGTCACAGACAAGGCCATCTATATTGCAAAGGGGTCTGATGCTGAGAATACTCTGGAGGCTTTGGAGAAGGGAAGTACAATTCTCCTCTCGGGACTTGAGAGCGGGAAGGAGGAGAAGGCAATCGAGGATGAGTTGTGTGCTCTTTCACAATGCCTCGGTATTAAGGTGAATGGTGTTTTCCAGCCTATAAGGGTTGCTCTCACCAATTCCACTGTATCACTTCCACTCTTCGATTCCATAAGGCTTCTGGGGCTGGATGAATGTAAGAAAAGAATTAACAGAGCTATTGAATTTTTAAAGGAGAATTAAGAAATGGCTGAAGTAACAATGGACAAAATCATATCACTGTGCAGAAGAAGGGGATTCATCTTCCAGTCTTCTGAAATATACGGCGGACTTAACGGAGCCTATGACTACGGCCCGATGGGTGTCGAGCTCAAAAACAACATCCGTGATTTCTGGTGGAAGGAGATGACAAGGATGCATGACAACATTGTAGGTCTTGATGCCTCCATCCTTATGCATCCGCGTGTCTGGGAAGCTTCAGGCCATGTCTCCAATTTTACGGACCCGATGGTTGACTGCAAGGTCTGTAAATCTCGTTTCCGCGCTGATCAGATTGACCTTAATGCACCTTGCCCGGTTTGTGGTAACAAGGGAACATTCACTGAGCCGAGAAACTTTAACTTGATGTTCGAGACTCATATCGGGGCAAACAGGGATGCCGCTTCTGTTGTCTATCTCAGACCTGAGACGGCACAGGGAATCTATGTTGACTACAAGAACGTGTTGCAATCAAGTAGAGTCAAGGTTCCATTTGGTATTGCACAGGTGGGTAAGTCATTTAGAAATGAAATCACAACCAAGAACTTTATCTTCCGTTCCTGCGAGTTTGAACAGATGGAGATGCAATTCTTCTGCAAACCCGGCACTGATGAGGAGTGGTTCCCTTATTGGAGAGAGGAGAGGATGAAGTTCTACTCCAAGATGGGTATCCATCCGGAACACTTGAGATGGCACCAGCACGGCCCGGATGAGCTTGCATTCTACGCAAAGGATGCCTATGATATTCAGTTCCTCTTCCCGATGGGATGGCAGGAGCTTGAGGGTGTGCACTCACGTACAGACTATGACCTTACTCAGCACACAAAGTTCAGTGGTAAGGATCTCACATATCTTGATCCCGAGACTAACGAGAGATACATTCCGTATGTTGTCGAGACTTCTGCAGGTCTTACACGTAACGTCCTCATGGCACTCAGTGACGCATATGATGAGGAACCGACTCCGGAAGGTGACACAAGAACTGTTCTACACTTCCATCCTTATATTGCACCTGTCAAGGTTGCAATACTTCCTCTTGTCAAGAAAGACGGGCTCGCAGAGTATGCTCAGAAGCTCGACAGAAGCCTCAGAGATGACTTTACAACATACTATGACCAGAGTGGTGCTGTTGGAAGAAGGTATCGCCGTCAGGACGAGATCGGAACTCCATACTGTGTGACAGTCGACTACCAGACACTTGAAGACCAGACAGTCACAGTTCGTTTCCGTGACTCCATGAAACAGGAAAGGGTAAGTGCCGATGCACTTGTTCCGTTTATCAAAGAGAAGATGAAGGAGTACACAAGAGTATGAACAAAGCACTCCAGGTATTAGCAGATAGAGGATTCATTAAGGATTGCACAAACCTTGACGGTTTGAGTGACCTAATGGACAAGGAGAGTGTATCCTTCTATTGCGGGACTGACCCGACGGGCCCGTCCCTTCATGTGGGACACATCGTCCCGTTCTTTGCTATGCATCACCTTCAGATGTATGGTCATAGGCCTCTTGCCTTGGTGGGAGGTGGTACCGGTCTTATCGGGGACCCGTCAGGAAAGACGGAGATGAGAAAGATTCTCCCAATCGAGGAGATTGAGAAGAATGCACAGAATATTGCCCGCCAACTGGCCAAAGTCGTAGACTTTTCCGATAACCCTCCAGAGGGTTACGGAAAGGCTAATATAGTCAACAACGCAGATTGGCTTGTAGATCTCAACTACATCTCTTTCTTAAGGGATGTGGGTAAGTATTTTTCTGTCAACAGAATGCTTACATTCGAAGGTGTCAAACAGCGCCTTGAGAGGGGATTGAGTTTCATAGAGTTCAACTACCAGCTCCTCCAGTCCTATGACTACAAGATGCTGAACGAGAAGTACGGAACCAGGCTCCAGATTGGTGGTGCTGACCAGTGGGGTAACATCGTTGCAGGGATCGATCTTATCCAGAGAATGGGAGGCGAGGAGTGCTTCGGTCTTACATTCAACCTCATTATGCGTGCTGACGGCAAGAAGATGGGTAAGAGTGAAAAAGGTGCTGTTTTCTTGGATCCGAACCTCTATTCTCCGTATGACTTCTATCAATATTGGAGAAACGTAGCCGATGCGGATGCTATTAAGTTCATGAAGCTCTTCACATTCATGGATCTTGAAGAGATAAAGGAATATGAGGATCCGAAGAGGAACGTTAATGATACCAAGGCAAGACTTGCCTATGAGATAACAAAGATTATTCATGGGGAAGAGGAAGCTGAGAAAGCAAAGGATGCAGCAAAGGCTCTCTTCGAGGGTGGAGACTCTGCCCATATCCCGACAGCAGAAGTTGAGAAGAGTCTTCTTGAGAATGGAATCGGGGTCCTGGATCTCTTTACAAAGGCAGGTCTCACTCCTTCTAATGGAGAGGCAAGAAGACTTGTCATGCAGGGAGGTGCAGAAGTCAATGGTGAGAAGGTTACAGATATAAAGAGAACCTATACTCTCAGTGATGCCAAGGACGGAGCATTCCTTCTTAAGGCAGGTAAGAAAAAATTCATGCGTGTTGTCGCAAAGTAAATGATGAGGGCTCCTGAAAAGGGGCCCGCTTAATGCTCCTTCATCAAAAAGATGTAATGTTGTTCTTATATCTCAAAAGAGAATATCCACGATTTCGGAAAAGTTGGAGATGACTGCATCTGCATAGGGGAGTAATTTCTCCCTTTCAAGGGAACCTGAAATTGCAATCACCTTCCCGCATCCGCTCTCTTTTCCCATCCTGAGGTCTTCCGGTGTGTCAGAAAGAAGGACGATGTCTTTTGTGTCAATGTTTATGAGTGTGCTGAAGACTTGCACAGCAAGCTTGTTCGGTTTTCTTATACGGGATGATGAGTCCACATGATAGTCGAAAACAAAATCTAGTCTTTCTTCAACCATCTCCACGGCGCGGGGGGAGTCATTTGAAAAGAGTGCGATGAGAATACCTTTCTCCCTGAGAGAGACAAGTGTCTTTTTTACTTGGGAGAGATCATACAATTCCAACTCCTCTTCAAAGCCGTAATCATGGCGGTTTTTTATCTTCAGGAAACCATTCATAGCTTTGAAAGGGTTAAGATGGTACTTCATTGTCAGATGAATAAGCTTGAGTATCCCCTTCTTTCTTTTTTTTCTGTCATAGAGAAGGCTGCTGGAGTCTATTCTGTCGTCCCGGATAGAGAGAACAGAGAGAAAGTCATTCACTATCATCTCTCTTTTTTCATCATCGAATCTTTTGAGTGGAAGATTCTTCCACAATACATTCCTTATGGGATTTATCCAGAGAGAATAGGGAAACAATGTTCCGTCTTTGTCGAGAACCAAAGCCTTCATTGTTCAAGCATATTCATTCGGCTTGTTTTTGACTACACTTTAGTCATGGTCTACTCAATGAAAGCATACGCCAAGGTTAATATCGGATTGAAGATTACGGGTAAGCGGAGCGACGGTTATCACACAATTTCATCGTACTTTCTCCGTATACCGTTCTATGATGAAATCGAGCTCTCCATTACGGATGGGGACAGCATTTCAATAACAGGTAATGAGTGTTATCTTGATAGAGGGGAAGACTTGATGGCGAAAGCGTACAGACTCTATAGAGAGAAGACGGGACTTGTTTTTGGAGCCTTAGTCAGAATAAGGAAGAATATACCAGTTAAGGCCGGGCTTGGTGGAGGTAGCAGTGATGCGGCTGCGGTGCTGAGACTTCTTGAAAATCACTTTGGAGCCCTTGGAAATGACAGTCTTTTTTCTCTTTCATCCTCCGTTGGGGCAGATGTTCCATTTTTTCTTACTAACTTCAGGTTTGCGTATGTTACCGGTACCGGGGAGAGGATAGAGGAGAGAGAATTTCTCAAAGAATACAGGTACATAACACTTTTCCGATCCTCTGGAAGTGGAGTCAGCACAATGGAGGCATACAGAAAACTTGATTCGCTTCGTCTTGACAACATGGCGCTGGGGGATATCAGGTACCCAATAAGACGGGAGGATTTTTCGAATGACTTTGAAAAGATAGAAGGGGATGAAATCCTCTCTGAACTCTCAGGTTATCTTAACCCGGATGATTATCTTTCTTTGTCGGGAAGCGGAAGTGTCTGGTTCCTGCTTTCCCGTGAGAAATGGAATATTGATACACCATATTATTGGGGTTCAGGGGAAATCTAGGTAGACTGAATCATTCTTTTCTGTTATTGTACTCACGAAATAGGGACGTAGCCCAATGGTTAAGGCAGGAGATTTTGATTCTCCATATTACGGTTCGACTCCGTACGTCCCTGAATATTCACATTCTCGTTGTCCTTTTTATGAGAATGATAACTGCGAATCTATTTTTTACTTACTTCAGGCGTCTTCTTTCCTATGAGCTCATAGAGTTTCTCAAGGTAGAGGTTCTTGTCATCAATCCCCTGAAGTTGGTAGGACATACGCACCAAATTGACTTTTAACCCATCATGCCTTTTGGAGCATAAAG
>CAVHPV010000094.1:0-6639 GCA_963638045.1 Faecalibacterium sp. CAG:74
TGATTGCAGAACTTGGAATCAGAAAGTAAATATCAAGCCAGAGTCATCTCTGGCTTTACATATTAATAAAAAGAACAATAAAAGAAAGAAAGAAGGGTTTTTTAATGTCTAATTTAACAACAGTAAGTGTTAATGTCGGTGGCATCGACCTCGTATTCGAGAGCGGTAAAATCGGAAAACAAGCTAACGGATGTGTATTTGCCCGTTATGCAGGAAGCGTTGTAATCGCAACTGTCTGTTGCGGTGAGGCACCAAGTGAGCCGATTGACTATGTGCCGGTTTCAGTTGAATACAATGAAAAATATTATGCAGCGGGAAAGATTCCCGGAGGTTTCCTGAAAAGAGAGAGTAAGCCTAAGGATAAAGAGATTCTCGTCTCACGTCTTATCGACAGGCCTATGAGACCTCTCTTCGACAAGGCATTTGGAAGAGAAATCCAGATTGTTCCTACAGTTGTTTCCTCCGACATGACCCATACACCGGACGTTGTTGCAATCAATGCGGCATCTTGTGCCGTAACTATCTCCGACATTCCGTTCTACGGGCCTATTGCAGCTGTCAGAGTTGCAAAGATCGGGGAAGAGTTTGTCATCAACCCGACATTCCAGCAGATCCCTCAGGCCTCACTCGACATTGTTGTTGCAGGAACGCATGATGGCATCACAATGGTTGAGGGTGGTGCACATGAAGTCAGCGAAGACGACATGCTTGGTGCAATTGCTGCAGCACAGCCTGTCATAAGGGAAATCTGTGAGGCACAGACAAAGATGCGTGAGCTTTGCGGAAAGGAGAAGCTTCCTCTCATGGAAATAAAAGAAGAGGACCTCTCATGGCTTGAGCCGGTAAAGGAATATGCTTATCCACTTGAGAAAGAGGCCAGCTTCGTAAAAGGCAAGATGAACAGAGGGAACGCGCTTAGCAAGGTCCATAGTGATGTCAAGGAGAAATTTGCTTCTCTCATTGCTGAGGACGAGGCAAGAGAAGGCCAGGTCGACAAGATGTTTGATGACATGGAATACAACATCCTCAGAGCTTCAATCCTTAATGACGGAGTTAGAACAGACGGAAGAAAGGTCACTGAAATCAGGCCGATCACATGTGAAGTCGGAGTTCTCCCATGCACACACGGTTCAGCACTCTTCACACGTGGAGAGACACAGTCCCTTGCTGTCACAACACTTGGAACAGTCAATGACGAACAGCTTTTCGATAACATTGATGGAGAGAAGACCTACTCGAACTTCATGCTCCACTACAACTTCCCTCCATACTCCGTAGGTGAATGCGGTAGACTTACTACCGGACGCAGGGAGATCGGACATGGTCATCTTGCCCAGAGGGCTCTTGAGGCAGTTGTTCCTAAGAAAGATTCCTTCCCCTATACAGTAAGGGTTGTTTCCGAGATTATGGAATCAAATGGATCTTCATCAATGGCAAGTGTATGTGGTGGCTGTCTTTCTCTCATGGATGCCGGAGTTCCTATCTCGAAGCCTGTTGCAGGTATTGCAATGGGACTCATCACTGAGGGTGCTGACTATTCAAGATATGTCATTTTGAGCGATATCCTCGGGGAGGAGGACCACCTTGGTGACATGGACTTCAAGGTTGCAGGAACAAAGGACGGAATTACTGCATTCCAGATGGATATAAAGATTGCAGGTGTTACTCCTGAGATCATGAGAAAGGCTCTCAACCAGGCAAAAGAAGGAAGGATGCATATCCTCTCCATCATGGCTGAAACACTTCCCGGACCGAGAAGCGAAATCAGTGAGCTTGCTCCTAAGATTCTCACAGTCAAGGTTCCTGAGGACAAAATTGGTGCTGTCATCGGAACAGGCGGAAAGACTATCAGAAGCGTTGCCGAGCAGAGCGGTGCAGAGATTAACATTGATGATGACGGAACAGTCATGATTTATGGTAAGAACAATGCATGTGCACAGGAAGCAAAGAGACTTGTCCTCGCAATTGTCGAAGAACCTGAAGAAGGAAAGATTTATCACGGCAAAGTCCAGAGGATAGTTGACTTCGGTGCTTTCATTGAAATTCTTCCTGGAAAAGAGGGACTCTGTCATATCTCGAAACTTGCAAAAGGTAGAATTAAGAATGTCTCTGATGTTCTCAAGGTCGGCCAGGAAGTCGATGTCAAACTCATTGAAATCGACAGAATGGGAAGACTCAACCTCTCCTACATAGATGCTCTTCCTAAGGCTGAAGGCGAAGAGGATGATGTCGATACCGAGAGTGGTGAGGAGAAATCCGAAGACTCAAGGGATAGAGGAGAGAGAAGGAGAAGGGACAATCGTGACCGCCGTCCTTTCAACAGAGACAGAGACCACAGGAAAAACGATAGAAAGGATAACTGATGAGTCTTACTGTCCGTTTCAGAAAGAAAGATGAAACTGTGAGCCTGCCCTCCTATGAGACCGCAGGCTCAGCCGGTGCTGATATTAAAGCACATTTATCTTCTTCTCTGACAATAGAAAAAGGCGAACATAAGCTTGTTCCTACGGGGTTATATCCTGAACTTCCATCAGGCTATGAGATTCAGGTCAGACCCCGCAGCGGGCTTGCACTCAAAAAGGGGATTACCGTCCTTAATACTCCCGGGACTGTCGACTCTGACTACAGAGGGGAAATCATGGTCAACATCATAAATCTCGGGGATGAGCCGTTTACCGTCTCAAACGGAGACAGGATAGCTCAGATAATTGTCTCTCCGGTTCTGCAGGCTGAATTCATTACAGCTGACAGGCTGTCTGAAACGGAGCGCGGGGAAGGTGGCTTCGGGTCCACAGGAGTATAATATTGGCACTGAACAGTAGTTCCATACTTCTCTCGAAATACGTTACAAAGGAATTTATGAAGAACTTCATGGTTTCATTCATGTTTTTCTTCGTAATCTTCTTTGTGAATTCGATTCTCCTGCTTGTCCAGAAGATACTTTTGAAAAATATATCGCTGGGTATAATGGTCCAGATGGTACTTTTATATATGCCACAGTTTCTTGTATATACATTCCCGTTTGCAACTTTGACGGCGTCCAGCATGGTTCTCGGCGATATGTCATCATCAAACGAACTCCTCGCAATGAGAAGTCTCGGACTTGCAAGAATCAGGATATATCTTCCACTGATCATTATTTCCCTTATACTCTCACTATGCACATTCATCATTTCCGATATCCTGCAGCCTTATACGAGCGTAATCTATCGGGATAAACTTTCCGTTCTTATGGCAGAGATGCCTACAATGGAAATAGAGAGCAACGGTACGAACAGCATCGGCAACATCGTACTTTCAAACGGGAAGGCTGACGGCAATACAATTGAAGATATCGTGCTCTTGACAAAGGATGATGAGGATTACAGCAAAACTGTCATAAGTAGTCAGGGTACACTTAAAATCATCGATCCATATAACTTTGTCTATTCGCTCACACTTGATAGTCCTGAGCTTCTTATAAACGACACCAGAAACAGCAATAACTTTTCATATGCGAAAAGCGAGAATGCAACATTCTATCTCGATTTTTCTTCCCAGATTCCATCCCTTACAAGTACAAGCCCGGTAAATCTCTCTTCGTCTGAACTGGTTGACTCTATCAGGCAAAGAAACATAAAGCAGGATGAAGACAGAAAGGAATACAGGATAGACATAGAGGATAACCTTCTTAAAATCAGTAATATCCTTAAAAATACAGACAACATAATCGACAACATAAAATCAGAAGATATAGCCAGGTATTTCAGGAACATAACAGCACTTGGCTCCCTCCCCGTAAACTTTTACGGTCAATACTACAAGAGTGAATTGACAAAGAAGTATGCCCTTTCCCTGGCATGTTTTGTCTTCACGCTCCTGACGCTCCCGCTCTCGACGGTCAGAGTCAAACACGGAAAACTCACAGGCTTTGCAATAGCCATCCTCATAGCAGTCGTCTATTGGTATATGCTCTTTGCTGTCCAGCTTCTCATATTTGAAGTGACATTCGATCCGGCAATACTTATTCTCGCCCCCGATATCGTAATAGCTCTCGGAGCCGTAATACTTATCTACAGAAACAGGAAGGGAAGAAGTTGAAGACTTTAGACAGATACATAATTTTCTCCATATTGAAAACTGCATTTGTTGCAACAATTGTTTTTTCCTTCATCCTTGTAGGAGTTGAACTCTTTCAGAAGATGGATTCAATTCTGACGGGAGGCGTTCCGTTCCTCTCGGTAGCATTCTATGCTTTCCTGTGTCTTCCAGAATACTTTATAATGGTATTCTCGATTTCTCTTTTATTTGCAAACACTTATTTCCAGTCATCCCTCAGTGCGAACAACGAGCGAATCGCACTGCTGAATGCAGGAATAAACAAGTGGAGGATTCTCCGCCCCATTCTTTTTCTTGCTATTGTTCTTACCTTGATTACCTTTGTAATCAACGAGTCCTCATTCAAGGAACTTGAGACAATTCGTACTCGTACAAGCGAAGAGCTTTTCGGCTCGTCTTCAACTCAAGACACAAGAAATATTGTCATAAAGGAGGACGGGGGATATATAGTCTACACAAGTAGATTCATCGAAAGTGAGAATCGTCTTGTCTCACCGATAATCGTAAAGGAAATAGACGGTGAATTCTATTCACGTATAACTGCAGAAAGCGGTGTTTATTCACTAGGTTGCTGGACACTCGAGAATGTTACAGTGTACTCAAAGGATGAAGAGGGAAGTGTAAAGGCGGAGAAGATATCTCAGCTCAAGCTTGATGACCTCAACATAGAACCCGATTATTTCAAGGCAACGAACATAAACATCGAGACAATGAGCATAAAAAGGGCATTTGAATATCTCAAGACCCTTGAGGTGCAGCAGAAGGACACGTGGCAGGAGAAATGCACTGACTACCTGAGGGTACTTTTCAAACCTATATCGATACTACTTCTTTTATGCATATCGAGTCTCTTTGATTACAACCTCAAGAAGAATGTTCTTCTATTTTCAATTATAGAATCACTCAGCGTTGCTGTGGTATATTATGTCTCGGATATGGTGTTTTCAATATTCGCCCATCAGGGAGCATTTCCTCCCTACATGGTTGTGTTGCTCCCCATATTATCGACAATCGTCATAGCTTTTGGAATTAATGCATTTGGGAAAAGAGTGTAATGGGAATTTATACAGAATTAAAAAGAAGTAAAGACAGTAAAGCCCGTATAGGCATAGTGCATCTCCCTCATGGAGATGTTGAAACACCGGCCTTCATGCCAGTCGGCACCAACGGGACAGTGAAGGGTATATACCACGCTACAATAAGGAAGATTGGATATAAACTTATTCTTGCGAACACGTATCATATATACCTCAGACCGGGCCTTGAGGTACTCGAAGAGTATGGTGGACTCCATAATTTCTCCTCGTGGGACGGAAACATTCTTACAGACAGCGGTGGTTTCCAGGTATTCAGTCTCTCCGGGCTGAGAAAAATTAAGGAGGAGGGAGTAACATTTCAGAGCCACCTTGACGGCTCAAGGCACATCTTCACTCCTGAGAAGGTAGTGAATATACAGAGAGTTATCGGTTCGGATATAGCAATGTGTCTTGATGTATGCACTCCACCTAAAATCGACTACAAGGCAGCAAAAGAAGCATGGAGAATAACGAAACTCTGGGCAGAAAGATGTCTAAAAGAAAGGCAGAATCTTTCTGAAAGCTTCAAGGGAAATCTCTTCGGCATTGTACAGGGCAACTTCTATGAAGATCTAAGGAAGGAGAGTGCACAGACTATCTCTGAAATGGACTTTCCGGGAGTAGCCATCGGCGGTCTCTCAGTCGGTGAAACGTGGATGGAGTTCCGCGATATGCTTGCCTATACTGCATCTTACATAACAGAGGAGAAACCCAGATACGTTATGGGAATCGGGAGCCCTGACTATATTCTCTATTGTGTGGAGAATGGCATTGATCTCTTTGACTGCGTACTTGCAACACGTATCGCACGTAACGGTGCAGTTTTCACTGATGACGGGCTACTTACCCTCAAGAAAGCAATGTACAGAATGGACAAAGGACCGCTCCAGGAAGGGTGCACATGTACAGCATGCAGGGAGTATTCACGCGGCTACATGCATCACCTTGTAAGGTGCAATGAGATGCTCGGAGGAATGTTAGCAACAGAACATAACCTGATGTATCTCTATAATTTTGTTGAAAGAATCAAGGATTCAATAAGAGAGGACAGGTTCGAGGAATTCAAGAAGAATTATCTTATGCGTTACTACAAAAGAGAGGAGTAATCCTCTCTCTTTTATTTCAATCTTCTTTTTCCAGGTAAATCCCGTCATCAAAATAAAGCCTTGTGTAGTCTTCATTGAAAGTGCCGGCAACTATATCATCTTTCCATACTCTTTTGTTGCTCAGGACAAGATGACGAGTCTCCTCTGAAACAGAAAATGTGAACTTTGAACTACTCCCGTTTTTTATGTACTCTCCGGTCATATCTAAATTGAGGAGAAGATGTGTGTCTTCAGTCTCTTTATTAAGGCTTTTCACTCCATTTGAGAGGTAAAAGGAGTAAAGCTCATGGCTTTGACTTATTCCATCCCTGAGAAGCCGTAACTTCACGTAATCTTCTTTTGCATTCTGTGTGACAATC
>CAVHPV010000095.1:0-6020 GCA_963638045.1 Faecalibacterium sp. CAG:74
GCCTCCGGTCGAGACGACAAGAGGCAAATAACCGCCCACCCAATATGGCAGTGCATAACAACATTATGCATGATCATATTGTGAATTGAAAGCCAATATTATGTTATTTTGGAAAGATTTGCATAGAACAAAGAATTATCTAAAGCAAAAAGAAGTTACAACAGATAACAGGACATACCAGACAATAGAGCTTTTTCTATTCGCATTTGGCTTCATCTCCCGATGTTGGTATATTGAGGATGTAAAGAGTGCACTACCGATGAGCGGTTATTTGCCTCAGCAGTTTTATATTTAAAATCGCCTTAGCTTCGCAACCATTGGCGATTATTTTTTATCGCAACAAAAGTGTAATCTAAAAGGATACTCACCAGGTAGCTTCCTGAAGCACATTGAGAAGATCTATACGTGATTTAACTCCTGTCTTCTGGAATATATTGGCTATATGGTTGTTGACAGTATTCACGCTGATCTTAAGTTCATAGGCTATCTCTTTATTGGTCATTCCCTTCTTAATCAGCTTTATCACATCGAATTCCCTTTCAGTTATCTTGAACTCTGCATAATCTTCCAACTTCGGTTCGCCGGCTCTTCTCTTTGCCTGGCTGTTCTCTTCTGCCTTTTCAATGGCAAGGAACATAAATACCAGGTGCATGATATAATATGCAGTCTCAATAACTGAGAAAGCAAGGCTCCTCCATTCTGTGAAGATGGCAGAGAGCACTAATAAGGGAATCGTCGTAAAACTTATAATAGAGAATGTGAATACCGCATTCTTCACAAGCTTGTTCTGAATGGAATTCCTGTTGGACAACATTACAATGAGGCAATAAAGCACATTGACTGCCGCGATGAGAGGCTGGAGAGTCTCCAGAAGTGGGATATCGAGAATAGTGGTCAGGACAGCTGATGCACAATATGCCAGCCCGACAATAAAAGTAAGCACAATGGAAATTCTGCTCATCGGACGGGCGATAAGCCAGGTGGCGAAGCGACAGATGAAGACAACAATAAATGATGTGTCGATAATATAGAACGCTTCAAAGATATAGTTGAGAACCGTGAGAGGGACTCCTGTAAAGAGGAATCCCGCAATCAAATTAAGGTTGTAGAAAACTGCCATCCCCAAAAGGGTTGATGACAACACGATATTCCACCTGGCCCACTCGTCCTTATTCTTCTTTGAGAGAATAATGGAGAGTGAGAGGTTCATCGATACTATGACAAGGGATGTCATAGAGACTAGAACGGCGGCGTTCAACATCAGAATTTGTTTCTTGCCTGGGACATGTTTGCCACGCCGCAGACATCCTTGAGACAGGTGAAGAATTCAGAAAGTGTAGTAGCTCTGAAACCAGTCTCATCCTCGAGAATTCTGTTGTATGTACGCGCATTCTGGTCAGCAACAGCAAGACGCGGATAGATTCTGAAGTTCATGTTAATACCATCTCTAAGGAAGTAGGAGGAACTGAGCTCATACTCCGGATATTCACCTCTGATAATCTTCTCAAGCTCCTTCTTTCCTGTCGCCTTGCCAAGAGTGGTGATAAAGAGAGCAAAGTAGAGGTCAAATGAAGGATCGAAATAGAGCATCTTCACCTTCTTTTTATCAGCATTCTCCTCAGCTCTTGCTACATCCTCGATAGTGGCATTGACCTCATCAAGGCCGAAAACACACCAGACAGAAGAATATCTGCCCCGGCGTCTGAGACTTCCAGCTTCATTAATCATTCTCTCAAGAGAGGAGGAAGAACTCTTCTGCACAGTGAGAGAAGAATACCTGCAATCCTTCCTGAGCTGGTTGAAAAAGATAGTCTCAGCCTCTGTGGCACAGAGGAGAAGCATCGAATCCTTAACTTCAATTTTATTCTTTTTTCTGATAGCCATTATTTAGTCTCCTTTCTTTCATCATCACGAAAGCAGAAGTCACTCTCAATCGGGAGAGCACCGAACACACCCTGAAGATATGCATCATATACCGATACCTTATTGCTGATTCCCCTGAAATCTGCAAGAGAGACATATTCAGTCGAGCTGTCCTCGCCCTTCTCTGCAAACCATACAGAATCTTTTCTCAAAAGGTCTTTCCTAAGAAGTGCCGGGTTACAGTCAACAACAATAAGCTGGCTCTCTATATCATTGGCATGGAAGAGGTCGATGATATGACAGAGAACATAAGGATGGAGAAGCTGACCAAAGTCATCAATAACAATAGTTCTTCTCTCCGAGAATGCTTTGAAGAATGAAACGGCAATGAGAATCAATCTTCTCAGGGAATATGACTCGTTCATGTAGGACTGCGAATAAGCCTCAGTGCCGTTTGCGTTTACAAAGCAATGGCTGATGGCCACTCTTTCATTCTCAGTCCCGCTGTTGACTATCTTTATTCCATATATGTCTGTGATATCGAGAGCAAGGAGGAAGTTCACAATCTGGTTCCCCCAGCCCGGATGTGCCTTTAATGACTCGAGGATAATCCTGTGGGCACTCTCACCGTATCCTACGAGAGGAAGAACATCGAGCGAATCCCTGAGCCAGGAATAAAGCTCGTTGGCAGTCTGGCCACCCTTGAGGGCAGCCCCCTTCAGGAAGGATTCATTCTCCTCGAGTTTAGCAACTTGCCTTTTCTTTTCACCTCTGTAGTATTTACCGAAGCGGTACTCATACCCGCCATCCTTATAGAGGCGCTCGAACATGATTTTCTTGGATCCGTTGATAATGTAATAGAGGGACTCCTCATAGTAGCGCTCTTTGGTAGCCTTTATAGTGTAACGTGCAATGATACTCGGTTTCTCCTCATCAAGAGGATTCCCCTTGTCAAGAAGTACATCAATGGAAATCTCACAAGGTCTTGTCCTTCCATCACCGTAAGCAAAAGCAGCATTAGAGAGATGCTTTCTAAGTATTTCCGGCTTATCACTGAACATGATATCCTTAATGGCTTCAAGAGCCCTGATGAATGTACTCTTACCCGCACCGTTAGCACCAATGATGGCACTGGCCTTGAGGACATTAAACTTATCTGTGCCTTCAACGGTTTTGGTCAAATCCATTCTCCTGTCATTAAGTGCGACAAAGGAGATAGTCTGGGGATTCTTAACAGACTTATAGTTAGCAAGTGTCATTGACAGTAGCATGTCGTTCCTCCGATTAAATAAATAATAGCAAAACTCAGAAAAGAAAACAAAAAAATCAAAGAGCAATATGCATTGTAACAAATGATGTCCCCTATTCCTAGTAATTAACTCTCAAAAATGAATGCCTTTAAAGCTATAAACTCCATTTCTGATAAAGAATACTACAAATAGAGAACATCATTCACGATTTTCTTACTTAAAATACTTAAAGTATATTAAGTAAAATCAGAATAGATACTCATATGGAGAGACCTCCGAGGAGTTGGAAGAGGCCGTCTTTTCAGTCAATTGCTTCATGGCTTCCTCGTTCTTAGCCTTGAGTTCAAGGAGCCTGGAGTAGAATGAATTAACCTCACTGTCATCCTTACCGCTCACCCTGATCTCCTTCAATATCTCAAGCGCCCTCTCGATATCACCATTGGCAGCGAGGATTAAGGCAGCGTTGTACCCGGAAGGAACATGCCCGGTAGCCTCATACTCTCCCTCAAAGACTTTCAGGGCATAGTCAAGGTTCCCGTTCTCGGCAGCCTTATAAGCTTCCTCGACAGACTCATCTTTAGGCTTATTGTCCTTCAATGTGACATAGGTATGACGCCTTGTCGGGATAAAGTCATTTCTTATTTCGCTGATCTTGTCGCTGATAGCATCAGAGACAAGCTCATCCTCACTTAAGAGGCTGTAGAAAATATAGTAATCCGGATCAAAGACCTCAGAGCTTACATTGTCAGTATGGTACTCTCTAACAGTAACAATCCTGTTGGTTGAAGTATCGAGAACAGTAAGAGTGAAGGAAATGGAGACATAACGATAGAGAGTGTAGACAACCTCCACTTCCCCGGTGTAGTAGTTAGTAACCACATCCGTATCAATATACTCATCAGTCTTGAGTGAAGTAATCTTAGGGACAATAAGAGCATCAATACCGTCTTCCTTCAGCATAGCAGAAGGATCCCTTCCCACCTTATAGAGGGAGACATAGGCATCGGTCTTATCTGGGGAGAGAGTTGAGTAATATGAAGACTCCCCAAATACTTTGCTAACAGCCTTAGTCAAAGCAGAGGTAGCAGAAGAGTTCACAGAATCAAAGGTATATGAGGAATAGAACGGATAGAATGTGATATATGAATCAAAGGGATCAACATATCTAATAAGCATAGGGATGGATTCCCTTCCCTCATAGCGTTGAGCGGATGCCACCGCCACATTGCGGTAGGATGACATATTTATGTTGGACGGTTGCAGATAGCTGATACTGAGACTAGTCTGACAGGAAGCCAGAAGCAACAAAAGAGCAAGAAGTAAAGTAATCAAAATATGTTTCTTCATGCCGGAATGATAACAAAAAAAGCCCCGCCTATACAATGAAGGGAGACTATGGCCTTATATTTAATGAGTATGCAATGTCATCATACAAAAAAACTAAATCTTATGACTTCGGGTTCCAATACTCCGAATGTTCAATAAAGAACGACAGCCTCATTAAGTTAAGACCATATATTCTATCAGTACCAACAGTACCACCACATAATATAGAAACCAATCTTCCGCTAGAGTCGAAAATCGGAGCACCACTACATCCTTCTAACTCATCTGCAGATTCGATTGCCCTCGGTAGTTCAAACTCATAATAGTAATTATTTCCTTCTTTTGAACACTCTCCCAGATACTCACACGAGGCAAACTGAAACTCACTGTTTATCCTTTTATTATATTCATCTATGGAAGGATGTATATTTCCTCCAAAGAAGTATGCATCAGCGATATTTGGCTCAGCTATTTCATCAAATGACTTTCTTTCATACGCATCAATATATTCTCCTTCCGGGTCAATTATCTCACAAGTAAATCTACAGGATTTATCAAATTCAGAAAAAAAGAAATCCAACTCTGGCAACAAATATATCTTCCCATTCACGTCAACCCTTCCAGGTCTCAACCAACATGGTTGCAGTATAGCCATCTCAATCTTTCCGTTGACAGAAGTCACAAATGCAGAAACAATATCTTCTTTCTTGAATCCATGAAGAACAGACAGTATGTGGTTTTTATATATACATCCAGAGAAGTAGCTCTCTGGCTCTCCTAAAAGTTTTAACTGTCTATTTTTATACTCATGGTTTGAAAACAACTGAAGAGTGCAACTCATTGCAAACAATTCTATTTTTTCTTTTTCCATCTAATTCGCCCTTTCTCCTTCTTAAGACAAAAAAGCTATAACCTGGAGTGGGGAACCCCAAGCTATAGCTAAAAAGTAAAAATGGGATATTAATTATTTATATCCATTCCAAGTAACGCTAAAGGGGGCACAGCGGCCCCCAAGCCCCTCAATCTTCTTTAGGTGTAGTATAGGTAAAGGACAGGATGCCTCCGTTTCTAACGATCCTAAATCCATTGTCAGCAACAATTCTGGTCGGGTCACTAACTGCCCAGCCGGTATTGTCAGTCAATTCAAAAGTTGTGCCAAAGAAATCGGAGAAGCTTATGGTTCCCACAAGTGGAAGAACAGTAGAAGGTTTTACATAGAAGGTTTCCGAGTACTTTGTCTCTTTAGCAAGGGCTGCCTTAACAGTAGTCTCAGCGTCATACAAAGCTCCGGTGCTGGTTCCATCTGTAACTGCTCTCAAAGCCGTTCTGAATGTGTCTGTATATTTGTTGTCAGAGTCACTGTTCACAGTAATGTTTGCGGCAGTATAAAGGTTGTTTATAGCAGTCTTCAGAGCAGTCACGCTGCTTTTTGCAGTTGTATCTTCTGCTTTTCCAGTTGTAAACGAAGAGCTTGAATTTCCTATCAAAGTTTCAACGGCCTTATAGGCATTAGATTCTTTCCCTTTTTCGTTGCAGAAAAGAGTTTTAGCTAGATCAACCACAGCCTGAGCTTTAGCTTGG
>CAVHPV010000096.1:0-6003 GCA_963638045.1 Faecalibacterium sp. CAG:74
CTGATGTTTCTAAAGTTGGACATTTGTCTAACTTTCCCTTAACTTAATGACATTGCCGTCATTCCTGTCATTTTAATGTATTTGTTGTTCTATAATACAATTATGAAGGGTATGATAGGAGGTGCGGTTAAAGGGTGATTTATGTTCTCCAGAAAAATGCGGATGTTGGGTAGTTTGAAGGCGAGAGCGATTATTCTTGTAATCAGTTTATTTGCTCTTCCTTATGGCCTACTGTCGTTCATGTTCATAAGAAAATTGTCTTTGCAGTCCTTATCTCAACTTGAGGAGTCGAAGTTCAACACTGTCATACAGATTGGAATGAATCTCGATAATGTTGCCCAGTCGATGAGTCAGACATCTCTCAGGCTTTTCCAATATGAACCTATTATCAAATATCTGGAGTCTGATGACTCTGCAGAGATGGAGTCATACAAGAAGTTGATGATTGACTTTCTGATGAATCTTATTGCTTATCAAAGAGCGATTGAAGGTATATCAATTTCACGGCTTGACGGCACACAGTATGTTATGTACTCAACCCTCTCCCGCATAGACCCTGAACGCTGTGAAGAAATCTTGAAGCAAAATGGCAAGATACATTTCATGGAGGAAAGCAGCGACTCAAGATACTTCATATTTTCAAGGAAGTTGACAGATATTGTGAGCCTCGAGCACGTAAACGGGGTTGTACAGCTTTATGTCGGGGAAGACACTATCCTCTCGCTATTTGACCAGTTGAATTCGGATTATGTTCTCTATGACAAATGCTCGAATAAGGTTATTACTCAAAGAGGAGAAGGGTTTGACCTCGACTACTCTTCGCTCTCCTCTTCAGATATGGGCATTATCAGAGAAAACGGCTCCGTGCTGGCGTATTATGCGCTTTCGGATTCCATCCCATGGGTTTTTGTCGCCGATTTGGAAATTAATAAGACCTACGGTTTCCTTCTCCAGGGAATTGTCTTTATCCTTGTAGGAATAGTTTCCTCTGTTCTTATTTTCTGGTGGCTTTACCATAAGATTTTCATCCGCCTCGATACTATCTGTGATGCCATGGATAGAAATTCGGAGGATGTATTGACCACCATTCCCGAGGATGGTGATGACGAGATAGCAAAACTCTCACATTCGTTTAATCAGATGAATATGCGTCTCAACGAGCAGATAGAAAAAGTATATAAGGCAGAGCTCGGAGAGCGTAACGCAGTCATAAAACAACTTCGGGCATATATAAATCCTCATTTCTTCTTTAATACCCTAGATACCATCTGCTGGATTGCACGGCAGGAGAATGCCGATGAGACATGTGTTCTTGTCGAGGCACTTTCCCATGTTTTCCAGGAGTCAATCTCAACAGACAGGCAGATAGTGTCGGTAAAAGAGGAAGTTGACGTCTTGAAAGAGTATATAAAGATACAGGAGTGTCGTTTCTCTGAATCGATTGAATTTGTAATCAATCAAGAGGAAGGGACAGATGAGTATCAGACGGTTTCTTCTGTTCTTCAGCCTCTGGTTGAGAATGCGATAGAGCATGGAATAAACCCTACAGGCGAAGAGGGTACAATCGTAATAGATGTTCACAAAGAGAATGACACGCTCGTCTTTTCTGTCAGCGATAATGGTGTTACCCCTGATGTGGAGAGGATTAACGCCTTGATTAGAGACTACACGGAAGGCAAGAAGGGCATGGCTCTTTATGGAGTTAACAGTCGGATTCGGCTTCACTGGGGAGAGAAATACGGTCTCTTGGTGAAGGAAAATCTTCCCAGAGGGATGAGTGCGGTTATTACACAGCCATTGGAGAGAGTATGACAAAGGTAATCATTGTTGACGATGAGATGATGGCACGTAATGGGGTTGTCAGTGCGATAGAGTGGAAGAAGCTCGGCATGGAAGTTGTCGGAACTGCCTCTAACGGTAAGGAAGGACTTATCCTCGCTGAAAGGATGAATCCGGATGTTATAATCACTGACGTAAGAATGCCGGTGATGGATGGGCTAGAAATGGTGAAAGCGCTGAGGGAAAAGGGCCTCGGGGAACATCATGTCATTTTCATGTCAGGATACAGCGATTTCAACTATGCCAAAAAAGCCATAAGTTTAGGCGCTGACGAATACATACTCAAACCTGTTAATGTAGGAGAATTGACATCCGTCCTTTCAAAGATTGCAGAGAAAATCAACGTTGGTTATATTTCCTATTTGAAATCTGATAAGAGCTCACTGGATAGGGAGAAGGAAGGCCATTCTCCATTAATAAAGAATGCAATGGATTATATCCACGGCCACTACAACGAAAAGATACAAGTTCAGGATATTGCCAAGAATTCCAGGGTTACGGCAAATTACCTTTCAACTGTTTTTAAGTCTGAAGTCGGATGCTCTCTTGTAAACTGGCTGACAAATTTCAGAGTTGAAAAAGCAAAGGAAATACTATCTACGAAGATGGATTTGAAGATATACGAGGTGTCGGATATGGTAGGTTTTACCGACTATAAGTATTTCGTTTTCATCTTCAAGAAATACACAGGATATACACCACAGAAGTATCGAAATATGACATTCAAAGGAACACAGGAGGAATAAAAGGTGAAGAATTTAAAGTTTGGAGCAGTCTACGTTATCGAGAGAGATTACACAGAGGATATAATAAGAAGGGATTTAAGAAACATGAAAGATTCCGGCTATGATTTAATAACATTATGGCCGGTAGCAAATCCATGGCTGAGTAGTAATTCTCACGAGTTCAGATATGATACAACCCGCCTCATACTTGATGTATGCCAGGAGTATGGGATTGAGGCGATAATGCAGCTCTTCGGCCAGAATCAGGCTCAGGAGTTTATGCCTGATGCTGCCCTGACGAAAGATATGGAGGCAGTAGATGAAGCAAACAGCAACTGTTTTTGGGCAAATTTAAATCACCCTGTTGTCAGGGAGTATATTGAAAGATACTTTAAATATACAATCACGGAGCTGAAGGACCATCCTGCGGTACACAGCTGGGATGTGTTTAATGAAGCTCATTTCATAAGTGATGATCCGTGGACTACGAGAAAGTATCAGGAGTGGCTCGAGAAGAAGTACAAAACTATTGAATACCTTAACTGGGAGTGGTACAGAAGGTATGAAAGTTTCTCGCAAATCCGGCCCGATAAGAGAAATGCTCCATACAGCATTTGGAGCAGTCTTCTTCCTGACATTGAGTACAATCAGTTCAGGAGCGAAAACCTTAATGAAATACTTCACTTCCTTTATGACACAGCAAAGAAATATGATGACTCTCATCCGATTATAATCGACGGCACAAGCTCCCACATTCTCTACGATACTGTTATTCTTCGCAATAACGATGAGTTTGCATCCGCTCATATTCCAGATATATATGGAGGAACGTATTACCCGAAGAGCTGGGGAAGAAATCAGAAAGATACACCCTGGACGCAGTCAATGTATTTCTCGATTCCTGCCTCGGCTGCAAGAAGAGCCCATAAGAAGTATGCCATGAACGAGCTTCAGACACATACTCAGGCTGCAATGACCCCTGGCTCGGAAGTTGAACCGGAAGAATTGAGAAACTGGGTCTGGATGAATATCTTCCAGGCTCCGGTTATCATGCAGCTATGGCGCTGGAGACCATTCTTGCATGGATATCAGGTGACAGGGCGGGGCTTGACGAGTTTTGACGGCACGCCGAATGCGAGAAGTGCTGAAGTGAAAAAGATAGTTTCCTGTCTTGATGCTAATAAGGATTTCTTCAATACACAGAAAGTAGTGGAGTCTCCTGTCAAGATTGCATTCAGCTATCGTCATAGGCTCTGTATAGACTCACTTTTCAAGTGGAATAAGAATTTCTGGCCTTCTGATGTGGAGGGATGGTATAGATTATTCTGGCATCATGGTGTGAACCCTGAATTCATCGATATGGATAATCTGGATGAGGATGATTTAAAAGCAAAGGTTATAGTTCTTCCCGGCATGATGCAGATTTCGTCAAAGGAAGCAGAATTTTTCTCGAAGTATGTTCAAAATGGTGGAATTCTAATTGCAGACTGTAGGCTTGGAACAGTTGATGAACACGCCAATGCCCCACTTGAGGGTATTCCCGGAAAAACACTGGGGAAAGTTTTTGGGTTTGTCGAGAGGGATGTGACATCCGACGGCCACGGAAACATGATTCAAGAACTAGAACTCTTTGATGGCGCAAAATGCATATCTGAGAAGTATGGAATTACAGAACATCGTTTTGGTAATGGTATTACTTACTATGCAAATACAACTATAGGTGTGAAACTGAAAACAGAGCATATCCCTGTATTGGATGAACTTGTCTCCTCTCTCAATCTCGATACTGCCAGTAAGGGAGAAAAGGTTCACGTTTCCTTTACTGAAAACGAAGAAGCTGTAGCTGCACTTGTCATTAATTTCAGAGAGGAGGAGTCGAGTGTTTTATTTAAGAATAATACTCGAACAGCACTTAATTTGATGACAGGGGAAAAAGTAGACCTCTCAAAAGAGATAATTCTTCCTCCTTTTTCATGCTTTGTATATCTCTGGAACAAGTAAAGGATTTAGGGCAAAAGGAGAAGAGCCGATGGCGAAAGAAATAATCAAGATGCTTCCCAATCGTGTTCGTAGAAACTACCTCGGTGGCGCAGTAATCGACAAAATGCGCGGGCAGAATAACAGCTGCGATAATGATATGCCGGAAGAGTGGCTGTGCTCCACAGTAAAAGCTCAGAACCTGGGGCTTCCTCCGGTCGAAAACGAAGGCTATTCCTGTTTCCTCTCCAATGGAAAGGAACGAAGACTTGTAGATGAGATAAAAAGTGACCCCGAGTGGTATGTCTCCGAGAGGTCCTTTACTTCGCTTTCTTTCCTTGCAAAGTGGTTGGACTCAAGTATAAGGCTACATACACAAGTGCACCCGACAAAGGAATTTTCAAAGAAGTATCTTGGGACAGATAGTGGGAAGTTCGAGGCCTACTATGTTCTCTCTGTTCGTGATTCGGTTTCCAATCCATATATAAGACTTGGATTCCAGAAGCCTGATATTTCAAAAGAGATCTGGACGGAAATTGTGAGAAAGCAGGACATCGAAATGATGGACAAGTGCTTTGAAAAAATCCCAGTAAGTCCCGGAGATGTTGTATATATCCCCGGTGGTATGCCACATGCTATAGGGGAAGGCATTTTCATGCTTGAGCTAATGGAGCCGAGTGATCTTGTCGTGAGATGTGAATTTGAAAGGGAAGGAATTGAGGTTCCTCCTCCCGCCAGATTTATGAATCGTTCTTTGGAATTCTGTATGAATATATTTGATTATACTCCGTACACCGTAGATGAGATTAAGGATAAGTTTTTCCTGAAGCCTAAGGTTATTGAGTGCACCAAAGGAAAAAAGGTCGAGCTCCTTGTTCCTTCAAGCATATCTGGTGGTTTTGATGCATATAGAATAACAATACGTGGAAAAGAAGTTATTAAAAAGGATTCCAGATATGGTGTACTACTATGTACAAAAGGCAAGGGAATAATCAGGACAAAGGACGAGTGCAATGAAGTTAGTCCATTAGATAGCTTTTTCATCGCTTCAAAAACAGATGAAGTGAGTGTGGAAAATAAAGATTGTGAGTTTTTGGAGCTGTGTTTAGTTGTTCCCACGTAAATCCTGCTTTATGGAAATCGTTGTTACAACTGATTGGAAACGCTTTTAAGCATTCAATCATATTTCTTCGTTTTCATCATCGTTGGCGTTAATGATTTTATTAATCAACGGGGAGAAGTAATCTATGGCTGTTCTCAACCCTTGAGAAAAGTAAGCGAGGAGAGGATGTCTTTTCCGTAGTCGGGAGATAATACTCCGTTGTAGTGGCAGATGAATATGCCGGAGATGAGAATCATCATAAACTCGGCATCGTCGTCAGACGTCGCATCACCATATACCAACATAAGGCACCTTTTCATCAATGCCTTCCACTCCATGAACTCCTCTTTTATCATCTTG
>CAVHPV010000097.1:0-5900 GCA_963638045.1 Faecalibacterium sp. CAG:74
TAACTGCATAATTCGTTATTTTCTTCAATTATGTATTGACATATGTCTTAGCATAATTGAAGCTGCGTCATAGTAGTCTTTAGGAATAGTTGAGAGCGCCGAAAGCAGCATCAGGGACACAAACGGGAAATTTTTCCATATGTTTACAATAATTACAGCGACAAGACTTGATGTGGTGTCGCTGAATATCTGAAGCGATGTCAGATTAAAGAGCTTGCGTATCATCGCTGCGAGAATGCCGTAGTCAGGGTCCGTTGCGATTATTGCAATATTACAGACGACAACTGTCGGCATAGCCCATGGAACAAGCATGATACCGCGGGCAATGCTTCTCCCCTTGAATTCCTTTGTGAATAGAAGAGCAACACCAAGTCCTACAAGCATCTTTCCTGCTATTGAGAAGAATGTGTAGAGAAGCGTCGTCCATACCATCTGGGAAAAGTGTGAAATATTGAAAACGTCTATATAATTTTTCAAACCGACGAATTCATGTTTTTTGCTGCTTTGAGTCAGATGCCAGTTCTGAAATGACATCAGAACTGATTTAAGTATTGGATAAAAGACAAAAACAGAGAGGATTATGAGTCCGGGAAGAAGGAATTCAAAAACCAGAATCCTGTTTCTTGCTTTCTTGCTGATGACTGATGACATGTTCTTCCTCCTTTATCTTTCCCCGGGAAGCCCGGGGAAAAGTGTTTGTTAGTTGTTGAGTGCCTTTGCCATCTCTTTCTGTCCCCAGTCGAGAGCTTCTTTGACACTCTTGGTACCTAAGAGGGCGTCGGAGATTGCCTGCTGTACAATATGATCGAATTCATTCCACTGTGTGATATCGGGAACGATTCTCATCTCAAAATTCTGTGTGCGCTGGATGAATTCAGCCTGCTTCGGATTCAGAGCAGCATATTCATCATAAACAAGTTTGTTTGTAGGAGCAGCTCTTCTCATCGAAAGCTTCTGAGCAAACTTACTGTGAAGGAATGCGATGAACTCGAACGCTTCATCCGGATGCTCGCAGTTTGAGGAGATAGCAAGAGGGTTACCCCAGCTGACAAGAACAGGATCGTTTCCATCGCATGATGGGAAGTCTGCAAGACCAAGATCGTTCTCATAATCGTCTTCGCTCATCATCGCCTGGAAGTTCGCAAGAGTCCATACTGCCGCCTGGCAGGTTGCGACTGTCTTATTTGCAAACATTGCATGGATATCTGTAACAGTCTTCAGACCACTTGGAGCAGTTGCATCAAGCATTTCCTTGAGGAATGTTACTGCTTTCACATTCGCTTCGGAGTTGAAAATCAATCTATCTGCTGTATACGGGCCTTCCTCTTTGGGGAATATTCCTCCACCGAATGTCCAGAGCCAGTGCATATGCCACCATCTCGAGAGGGTCTCGACGAATGTCGGATGTCCCCAGCCGTATTGATCGATTGTACCGTCTCCGTTCTTGTCAACTGTAAGAGCTTTCGCCGCTTCCAGATATGTATCGGCAGATGAGAGCATAGATGGGTCTATTCCCGCCTCTTCAAGAGCAGACTTGCTGTATGCTGTCATAGGAGCGGAGAACATTATATAAGGAAGAGCCACAACATGTCCGTCCTTCTTGACGCTGTCGATAAGGTATACATCTTCCTCAAGTTTTGTTCCGTCTTCAAGGACATAGCCCTTTATATAATCGTCAAGATTGATGAACGCACCGCCCTCTCTCTGAGCATAGTAACTTTCAAGTCCTGCGCCTGTATCGAGAGTTATGATATCACCCTCTGCATTAGAAGCAATATCAAGAGCAAGTCTGTCCCAATATGTCTCGTTTGATATTGCAGCAAGCTCGATTTCAATATTCGGATGAGTCTTCTGGAACTCTTCGATAATCGGCTTAAGCTCTGTCTCGTGAGTCTCGGCATCAAACCATTGATACCATACAAGAGTAATCTTTTCGTCACCGGACTCTTTCTGTCCTGCAGCAAAAACAAAACTCAAAGAAAGAAGAACGCAAATTGCTACTGTTAGTAATCTTTTCATTTTCAGTATCCTCCGTTTTTTGTTGTGTTTTCATTCTTGTTCTACTATCATTCATCTGTAAACGAAAAATTACGGTTTAAATTGAATGAATTTTCTTTAATCATAACAATTTGCCATAATTTATTGTTTTATTACGATTAACTGTAATGAAAAGGAGATTAAATGCCAAAACAAGTCTACGATGAATTTCTCCGCTCCCTCAGACGCGATATCCAGGTAAACTACAAACACGGCGATAAATATTTAAGCGTGCGCGAAATAAGTACAAAATTCCAGGTTTCCCTACAGACCGCACAAAAAGGAGTCACAGAACTTGTTAATGACGGAGCCATCATCTCAAAACCTAAGGTCGGAATCACGGTTGCTACGTGCTCAGCCTCAAGGAAGAATCTCTCGGGCAAAAAGATTATTGTCATGTCAAATAAACAGGACGGACATTTCTTCTTCTCCTTCCATGATGGCGTACAGTCTGTTGCAGAGCCCCTGGGAATAAAAACGAAGTTCATGCTGAACACATTCACTAAAACAGACAGTCTGGACTTCGGAAACTATCTGACAAGTCTCGAGGCAGACGGCTTGATACTTCTCTCTTTTCCACTTTCCGACCTGGCGATATACCATGCTATAAGAGAAGGTTGCGATATCGTATCGGACATAATACTTGACCGTCTTCCAATTCTTCCGGCAAGGCAGACTGATAACTATCGTCATTCCTACGAGGCGGGTAAAATACTTTTAAGCGAAGGGTGCACAAGTTTCATTGTCATAGGTACATATAAGGATGGTAACCGTCGTCTCCAGGGGTTCAATGATGCAATAGCAACAGCAGGATACAAAAGCCGGTATATAAAGTTGGCTTCATCAACAGGAATCACAGAGGTTAGCGAAGCCCTCCTTAATCTGAAATCCACTTCCGGAGTATTCATCAGCGACTACTCATCTGCTTACGTTGTTGATTCGCTGTGCTCGCGTGACAAAGTCATTCCAAAGCATATTCTGGTTTATGATACAGATGGAGAAGAATTTAAATCTCAGTATTTACCTCCTATCAAAGCAGTGGCTCCTTCCTTTAAAAAGCTCGGTGCCGAACTCGGCAACTGTCTCATTTACAAATGGCTGAATGGTGCTTATGAAGAACCTCTACAACAGAAGATTTGACCATATAGGCTAAGAAGGGAATCAGGCTGTGATATGCACCGATGCAGTTGAAGACGTCTATAAAAGTACCAAGCAAAACAGAAAATCACATCCACGTGAGTACTGTCATCAATAAGAGGACCCTCATCCTAATGGTAGGAATTTCTTATACCTACGGCCCGCATCATATGTCAAAACGATCTTCTTTCTCATTTTGTAACTGACGACGGAGCCTGTATTTCTTAAGTAGTAGCATATTGGATTTTTCCTGAAGAACATGGAAATTCACATTTTTCAAGATAATTTGGCTAACAAAGTGTCCACTATTCATATCCAATGAGTCACAATATCACTCACATGCAAACGAACTCAGATAAAACGGACACAAGTGAATCTGGCCATCTTTCCCGATATCCTTCTGGCTGAAAATGTAAGAAGTGGAGACGACAGAATGATACTTTTCAACAAAGGCATCAATCGATGGATGTTCCTTTACTCTGGAGCTCTTCACTTCAACAGGGATAGTTTTAGTTCCGCGCGAAATAAGAAAATCAATCTCATAAGCATGTGTACTGTTCTCCTTCGGCCATGTCATATAATACAAATCCCTTCCGCATGCGGTAATTGTCTGAGCTATGGCATTTTCGTATAGATACCCGAGATTCGCAGGAAGCTTCTCTGAGAGAAGTTTTGCATAAAGCGCGGTATCTGTCATTCTTCCGGTCTTCAACAACAGGGATACAAAAAGTCCCGTATCAGATAAATACAGTTTAAACTTATCCAGCTCCTTCCCCTGCGAGAAGGAAACGGTCGGGTCGAGGCAGTTAAAACACGGCAGTACCGTTCTTGAGTTCAGAAGGTCAGATAGAAGTTCATAGTCCGAGCGTCTGTTTTTCTTATTGATGGCAAATGCTATTGAATACCGCTTTGAGTTACGTGCCAGCTGGGACGGAATGGAGTTGTACATCATGGAGATCTTTCCGGAAGGATCAATCTTGTAAAAGTCTTCCTCATAAAGACCGAGGATCATCCTCTTGATGATATCAATCTCCCTGGGAGAAAGCTTATCAACATAAGCTTCGACAGCCTGTGGCATTCCTCCAACCATCATATATACACGGTAATCATACATACAGCTTCTGTTGACTGCCTGCCCGAGGGGTCGACCTATGCTGAAAGCCTCTCTAAAAAGGGAATAACTGTTTTTCCCGGCAGCCCAGAGAAATTCCTCATAATCCATAGGATTGACGGGAATCCTGTACTCTTCGGACGGAATAACAATTCCGGAGACGTTTTTCCTGATTGAAAGCAGAGACCCGGTTTCTATGTAGTCATAGCGCCCGTCTTTTACCAGATATTTGACAGCCTGCCGGACTTTCGGCTGTAACTGAATCTCATCAAATATGATAACAGACTCTCTTTCATGGAGAGTTATGCCCGTAACAGCCTGAAGGCGGAAGAAGAAAACGTCAAGCACGGCGATTGATGAGAATACATCCAATAGATCATCCGATATGTTTGCAAAGTCGACTTTAATGTAGCTTTTGTACTCTGCTTTTGCAAATTCCTCGGCAATGGTTGACTTTCCCACGCGCCTTGCCCCCTCAAGCAGAGCAGCATATTTACCCTTGTAAGTCTCCTTCCATTCTTTGAGCCGGGCTGTTGCCTTTCTTTTGAAAATCATGTGAATGTCCATCCTTCAAGATAATTTTGGAGGAAATGTGTCCATTTTTCAAGATAATTTATTCCGAAAAGTGTCCATCATTCAAGATAATGAGGTATATCAACACATAAATGAAGAGAACCTGTGTCCCTTTGTTCAAAATCTGACATCTTCATTAATTGCCTTTTCAATGTGTATACAAGAAGTACTATACAGATGTTTCCATTGGATAGTAAAATTGAGCAAAGGTACACACATGGCAAAAGGCATAATCTATATAATGACAACGGCAGTCGATGGACTGATAAAAATAGGGAAGACCGGCTCGGACAACTACGAGCAGAGAATGAATTTTCTTGAGAACAACGGCTACAGAAACATCACGTCCCTTAAGCGTGCCTTCGCCATTGAAGTTAATGACTATGATGCGAAAGAAACGCTTCTCGATACAATCTTCGCTAAAAGCCGGGTTGGAAATACAGAGCTATTTGCATTAAACGTCGATAATGCCGTTCAGCTCCTCTCTTCTTTCGAAGGAGATGTTGTATATCCAAAGACGGAAAAGAAAGAAGAGATCTTTGAAGAAGCAACGGAGAGTGCAATGAGCCAGCTTATTCCGGATGGCAGGTATGTATTTGAAAGGAAAAAGAAAGGATCTGCTGTTTATGCCACAGCAGTTGTGGAGAACGGATCCTGGACCTTATTGAAAGGCAGCAGGCTCAGCTCTATTGAAGGCAGAGGTTTAAGCAGCAAAGCCAAAGGAATAAGGGCATCGCTCGATCTTGATAAAGATGGTGTTCTCCAGGAAGATCTGGAGCTTGGTAAATGCACCCCGAGTTTTTCAGGCAACGTAGTTGTCGGAGGAGCCGTTGACGGCTGGACGAGCTGGGTTGATTCCCAAAAACGTCCAATTGATATATACAGACAGCAAAAGACATTAGACGAAGAGTAAAACAAAAAAAAGTCCATTATCTTCAAGTTTTGTTATTAGCCATACTCAAGCGGCAGGCTCTTCTACATACGAAAGGCTTATTTCGCGTTTTGTTGACTTCAGCCGTCTACCCCGCATAGGCACACCCCT
>CAVHPV010000098.1:0-5728 GCA_963638045.1 Faecalibacterium sp. CAG:74
TCGTGTATGGTCAAAAGCCATCGGGGGTTCGAATCCCCCCCTTTCCGTTTTTTATGCCTCGATATCACACGATATAGTAATAAGTTATCTTTGCTAAAACTGTAAATGTGATGGCTCTAGAATGCCTCTCAGACACATACTGCGTACAAAATGTGTGTACAAATCAGGTCTCTTCGCCGTAAACCTTAATAATTTCATTGAGAAATTCCTTGTCTGAGAAGTCTCTGTTATAGACAATCCTCGTCTCCCTGACCATCGAGAAGTTTTCAATCGGAAGGGCAACAACCTTATCCTTCCTGATTTCATCGAGACACGCACTGCGAGGGAGAATAGATACCCCCATGTCCTTTCTAATGAGGTCTTTGATTGTTGCAATATTGTCAACTTCAAGGATTACATCAAAGGAAGAGAGGGATTCATTGTTGCTTTCCAGCGTCGACTCAAAGAGGGTACGGGTCCCGGACTGGGCGGTACGCAGGATGAGTTTCTCCTTTCTCAGCTCATTGAGGCTTATGACACTGTTCTTTGCAAGAGGGTTTGTCGGACTCATTACACACACAAGATAATCAGTGTCGAGCATCATACTCGAGAACCGGTTATCGAGGAGAGGACCGTCGATAATGGCCAGGTCAAGCTCGTATGATTCAAGTTTATCATAAAGATTACTTATGGTATCAGAAGTTAATATTATCCTTAATCCTTTGTGTCCGCTGCTTATCTTTGCTAGTGATGCCGCAGTCAGGTTGCTCTCACATGTGTGTGTTATACCAACCCTTATAAGAGAGAGAATCTTGTTCTTCCCGGCAAGTTCAAGCAGCATCTTTTCATTGAGTGCATAGAGCCTCCGGGCATATTTAAGAACGATTTCTCCTTCTGGAGTTAGAATTAACCCGGTTTTGTTGCGGATTATAAGCTTATGCCCGACCTCATCCTCAAGTTGCTTGATCTGGTGGGACACTGCCGGCTGTGTCATCCCCAGCTCCTCACCGGCCTTTGTAAAATTCTGTTTCTCCGCAACCTTCATGAAAGTATTCATTAAAACACCAAGCATAAGCCCTCCATAATTTCTATTTATCAGAACATGAAATAATATAATTTGCATTTATTATAAACACCCTCTAAGATGTGTCAATCATCTTTCAGGAGTTAGAATATGAATACAAAAGAGACACTATCACTTACATACAGTTACAGATTCTTTCACCTCTTCCCTTCGACAGGAGCATACAAAAGAGTAATGGAGACATTGGACTTGAAAACGCCATTTTTATCCTCTTTTCTCCTCGCAATCAGGAGAAGAGAGGGAAGAGGCGGCCTCCTTCTTGCAAATCTTGCATTTGCTCTTGTTACATTTGTGATTTCCATTCTTATGGATGTATACATACCAAAAGATGAGATAAACGGAAAAGTCATTCTCCTTATTTACCTTGTCTACACTCTCATTCTCTCTCTCAAGTTCGGGTTCATCAGGCTCAACACCTTCAAGAGTATGGGGGAGATGATATTTACCGTCCTTTGTCTGCTCTTCACAGGATATTTTACTCTGACGCTTCTTCTGATTCTCGTTGTCGAGAATGCCGAGGCACTCTCGGTTGAGGAGGTATAATATGACAACACCGCTATTTGAGAAGCTCAATATAACATCCCCCGTGTCAATAATAATCAGCTCCATCTCCCTCATGCTTCTTGCAGGGTTTCTTTTTACACGCATCACAAAGAAGCTGAGGCTCCCGAATGTCACGGGATATATTCTGGCGGGAATCACACTCGGGCCGTATGTACTCAACGTCATTCCGTCCCCAGTCATTTCCGGAATGGATTTCATTGCCGATATAGCACTGTCTTTCATTGCATTTTCAACCGGAGAATTCTTCGAGATGAAAACCCTTAAGAAGAATGGGATGAAAGTTGTTGTGATTACCATTCTTGAGGCTGTTCTCGCTTCAATTCTCGTCTTTGTAGTGTCGTGGGGTATATTGGGACTCGACAGGGGCTTCTCGCTTGTGCTTGGTGCACTTGCGGCTGCAACGGCACCTGCAAGCACTGTCATGACAATCAGGCAAACCGGAGCAAAGGGCGACTTTGTGGACACTCTCCTCCAGGTTGTGGCACTTGATGATATTGTCGGTCTTGTGGCATTCTCTGTCGCAATTTCACTTGCAATTACTTCAGGAACGGGGAGCATTTCCCCTATGTCTGTAATTACACCACTCTTGACCAACACACTGGTCTTCGTGCTCGGAGGGAGCTTCGGTTTTCTTCTCAAACTCCTCCTGCACAACAGAAGCACAGACAACCGTCTTATCGTATCAATTGCTATATTGTTTACCTTCTGCGGTATATGTACCCTGTTTGACGTCTCCCCGCTTCTCGGATGCATGAGTATGGGCATGGTTTATATAAACATTACAGGAGACGAAAGACTCTTCAAACAGCTCAATTACTTCTCTCCCCCGATTCTTCTCCTCTTCTTTGTCCGGTCCGGCCTCAACTTCGACCTGGGCTCCCTCTTCTCTGGAAGCGGAAAGGTTGGGAATGTTTCTCTGCTTACAGTCGGCATTGTCTATTTCTTTGTCCGTATCATCGGAAAATATGCAGGGGCATTTATCGGATGCCTTATAACCGGAAAAGACCGTCGTGTTCGCTCCTGGCTGGGACTTGCGCTTATCCCGCAGGCGGGAGTTGCAATAGGCCTTGCCGCTCTGGGGGCCAGAGTTCTCGGCGGAGATTACGGTGAGGACCTCGAGACTATCATACTTGCCTCCTCTGTACTCTATGAACTAATAGGACCGGGATGTGCGAAACTCTCACTCTATCTCTCAGGATCATATTCAAACAAACTTGAAGATGTAGCTCCGGTGGAGAACACAGAAGGAAAGACGGAACTTGAGCTCCTCATCGAGAGGATACATAAAATACAAGATGAACTTCCGAAGCATAAAACAATGCTCGAGGAAGAAGAAGATGCCTTCTCGGAAGGTGCCTATGAAAATGCGGGGGGAATAACCCTCCAGGCTGGAAGGAGGAGAATGAAATGATGACCGGACTTGAAAGAATAATCATGCTGGACCCTATAGTTGCAATTTTGGGCTCATGGGCGAAAGAACTTACTGTATACTCAATGATTGTTAGACTTGGTCTCTCACTCGTGCTTTCATTCGCACTTGGGTGCGAGAGGTCTCTCAAGAGACACTCCGCAGGACTCAGAACCTTTGTGCTTATATCATTTGCATCTGCCTCTGCAGCTATTCTTGACTTGGCCCTGATGCCATCCGTTCCACTTCTCTCTGCTATGACAATTGTTGCCGTAGCACTCATCAGCGTGAACTCCCTTCTCTTCTCGTCCCGTAGCCAGATCAAGGGACTTACCACCTCTGCATGTCTCTGGGCAACAGTCTTCATGGGGCTTTCCTCAGGTTACGGACTCTACACCCTCACCCTCATTATCTTCATCTTCCTTATGGTGATAGTTGCAGCATTTCCCGCCTTTGAAAGATACCTCAAGAACAGGTCAAACCACTTCGAGGTCCACCTTGAACTCAATAGCACCGAGTACCTTCAGGACTTCGTGTCAGTGTGCAGAAAGCTGGGGTTGAGAATCGACGACATAGAGAATAATCCCTCATACAGAGGATCGGGACTGTCCGTCTACACTATCACCCTCACTGTCTGCAGCAGTGAACTCAAGAAATTCAAGACCCACGTTGAGATTATAGGGGCACTCTCGACACTGGAATACATATACCACATAGAGGAACTGAACTGACTGGTCACTTTACGACCTTGGGGGTAAGATAGAGTCATGAATATACTTGTACTCAATGCTTCCCCTAAGGCCGTAACATCGATAACTCTCCAGAATTCACTCTATCTTGAAAAGAAGTTCCCCATGCACTCTTTCTCTTATATCCACATAGGAGTAGGGAAAAATGCCAATGCGAAGAAACTTGAAGAGACAACTAAAGCTATTCTCTCTTCCGACCTAGTCATCTTCTCCTTCCCGGTCTACACATTCATAGCCCCAAGCCAGCTTCACTACTTTATACGTATGCTGAAAGAAAACGGTTGCACATTTCATGGGAAAAAGGCAACTTGCATCACAACAAGCAAACACTTCTACGACACAAGTGCACACAAGTATATTGAAGAAAACCTCCTTGATCTCGGCTTCTATTACATCGAAGGCCTCTCCCTCGATATGGAGGACCTTCTTAAGGAGGAAGGCCGGAAGAGTCTTGTATCCTTTTTTGAACGAACACTCTGGGCCGCAGAGAAGAATATCGTAAAGATACAGACGGAAGAGAGAAAGAGCATCAAACTTCCTCCTCTTGAAAAAGAGTGTATCAATATAGGGAAAAAAGATGATCATACCGTTTCAATTGTTGCGGACTTTACATACAACAGGGAAAGGCTTGAGAGCATGATTGATTATTTCGTATCTCTCTTTCCATACAAGACAAGGATTGTTGATCTCTCTTCCTTCTCATTCAAAGGAGGATGCCTGGGGTGTCTCAGGTGTGCCTTGGATGGGAAATGCATATACAATGACGGCTTCAACCACCTCCTGGAGGATGAGGTATTGTCCTCTGACGGTGTCATATATGTCTTCAGCATAACCGACCACTCAATGGGCCCCTTATTCAAGACATATGATGACAGGAGATTCTATAATGGCCACAGAACAGTGTCACAGTTCAAGCCGGTCGGTTACATAATAGATGGCAGATTAGAGGAAGAGGATAATCTCAAGACTATTCTTGAAGCCAGAAGTGATGTGGGACGCAACTACCTCACCGGTCTTGCAACAGACAAAAGAAAAATAGAGGAACTCTCCCTCAATATGAGCTATGCCCTCGTGCACAACTACACAAAGCCCCGCACCTTCTATGGAGTAGGTGGCATGAAGATCTTCAGGGACCTCATCTGGGTTATGCGGGGAATAATGAAAGATGACCACCGATTCTACAAGGAGAACGGCTTCTATGACTTCCCGCAGAAAGAGAGAGGTAAGATGCTCTCCCTCTGCCTGGTTGGCTCCCTCATGCGCAACAAAAAGCTTATGGCTCAAGCAGGAGGAAAGATGGATGAGGGAATGCTTGCTCCTTACAGGAAGGTTATCGATAAGGCATAACGGCATCCAGTGTTACTCTCCAAGCGAGAGCACTTTTTGTATCCATTTTTATCTATGAATCTCAAACTATATGGCAGAGAGGTGGGACTATCAAAAAAGAGCATGTAGGCATACCAGAACTACTTTAATCCACTATAATATTGTAAAATAGGTTATATAAGAGTTGATAGCATAAATTTCACTTTGAAGTGAATATCCTTAATTGAGGAGATTATTAATATGGGAAGATTTGTTAATCCTGATAATTCTGCATTTAAAGCTGCTTTTTCAGACGAAATTTATATCGACAAGAGTACTCTATTGAATTACACCAACAGAATATTGGGCACAGCGAGTGCGTTTATATGCAACAGCCGTCCCCGCCGCTTCGGTAAGTCGATGACAGCCAATATGCTTGCCGCATACTACTCTAAAGGAGCAGACTCAAAGGAGATGTTCTCTTCGCTTAAGATAAGTTTGTCACCAGACTGGGAGAAGAATCGCAATAAATATGATGTAATCCATTTTGATGTACAGTGGTGTATTATCCCCGCAGGTGGTCCTGAAAAAGTTGTTTCATATATCAATGACAAAGTCATAGAGGAACTTAAAAGATAT
>CAVHPV010000099.1:0-5669 GCA_963638045.1 Faecalibacterium sp. CAG:74
AATTCTTGTGGTTTATATCTTCATGGACTGAATTTATCGACCAAATCTAAAGATTATCTCAAATTCCTCATGCCAGTGCCATGGAACGATTTCTGCGGTTGGGGAGAAACGGTCAGTTGTGTAGATGGCGCATGGAAATTCTGCCGTCCCGTGTGCCTGCAATTCCCGCATGTCTCTGTTAGTTTTTATGATGCATTGTCCTGAATTCATACTTCTGTCACTTTTGTTATAATATATGGCGATATAATCTTTGAATCAACTTCATTTACGGCGATATTATTCTCAATATGTTAATGTTATTGTTGCCTGTAATTTACATTTCATTTATAAGTCTGGGACTCCCGGATGCACTTCTGGGCTCAGCCTGGCCTTCGATATATCCGTCCTTCGGAGTTCCTGTGTCGTATGCAGGAATTATCTCATTCATTATAGCTTTCTGTACGATCATATCGAGCCTCCAGAGTGACAGACTCACCAAGAAGTTCGGTGCAGGGATGGTGACTGCAGTGAGCGTGGCTGTCACAGCCGTCGCAATCTTCGGTTTTTCAATTTCAGAGAGTTTTATTTCTCTATGCCTCTGGGCTCTGCCTTATGGTCTTGGGGCTGGAAGTGTTGACGCCGCCCTCAATAACTATGTTGCTCTTCACTACAAGAGCAAACACATGAGCTGGCTGCACTCAATGTGGGGAATAGGTGCCTCCATAGGACCTTATATCATGGGGTGGGTGCTTACCAAAGGTGGTACATGGAATGGTGGATACAGGGTTATATCTGTTGTGCAGGCTGCAATTACATTACTCTTGTTTCTGAGTCTTCCACTATGGAAAAAGGACAGGGAAGAGAGAAATGAGAAAAAGGTCCCACTGTCTCTCCGCGAAACTGTATCTCTTCCAGGGGCTAAACCTGTTTTTCTATGCTTCTTCTCCTATTGCGCACTAGAACAGACTGCTGGACTCTGGGCATCGAGTTACCTTACTCTATGCCGCGGAATGGCTAGTGAGAGTGCTGCAACGTTTGCAAGTATGTTCTATATTGGAATCACCATAGGGCGTGTACTTTCGGGATTCCTTGCAATCAAACTCAATGATGACAGAATGGTGAGGGTAGGCCTCTCTGTCCTCTTTGTGGGAATAGCAATCCTCGTCCTCCCCCTCTCTGAATTTGCTGCTGTGGCCGGATTTATTGTCATTGGATTCGGCTGTGCTCCGATTTACCCAAGCCTGTTGCATTCCACTCCTGTCCATTTCGGCAAGGACAATTCTCAGGCTGTGACAGGTCTTGAGATGGCATCCGCCTATGTGGGAACTTCCCTTATGCCCCCACTCTTCGGCCTTATTGCCCAGCATATAAGTGTGAGGCTTCTTTCGTTCTATCTTCTGGTCCTCCTTCTTCTAATGACGGTGATGCATAGCCTGGTCATGAAGAAGAGCTCAAAAGAGTAATTCTTCTTCTTTTCTGTTGATGAGCCTCTACGATTTGAGGGAAAATAATGCCGGAGGTTCATCATGGAAAGAAAGATTGGATTCGGCATAGTGGGACTTGGCGGTGTTGCGAGAACTCATGCTTATGCACTTGGAAAGAGCAAGCACTGTCTCCTCAGGTCTGTATACAGTCCGGACGGAGAAAAATGCCGGAAGTACGAGGAAGAGTATGGATGTCTTTCTTATTCTGATTTCTCCTCTTTTCTTAAAGATGATGGTGTGGATGTCGTTCTTGTTGCTACTCCTTCGGGGCTTCATGAGGAGATTGCCGTTCCTGCACTTATGGCAGGTAAACATGTTCTCATTGAGAAACCCATCGAGATAAACGAAGAGAAAGCGGCGCGGATTATAGAGGAGGGAAGAAGACAGCATCGCCTTGTCGGTGGAATATTCCAGAACAGGTTCTATGATGGACCAATGCTGATTAAAAAGGCCCTCGATGAAGAGCGTTTTGGACGCGTTGTAATGGTCGAAGCTTCTTTTAAGTGGTATAGAAGCCAGGAATACTATGACTCAGGTGCATGGCGTGGTACATGGGATATCGACGGGGGAGGGGTATTGATGAATCAAGGTATCCACGCTGTTGATCTTCTCTCATGGTTCGGTGGGGACACAGAGTCTGTCACAGGGCTTATTGCAACGCTTTCTCATGAAAGAATTGAAGTTGAGGATAATGTTGCGGCTGTGTTGAGGTTCCGTAGCGGGGCACTCGGCATAATAAACGGCTCAACAAGTATTTACCCGGGCTTTTCAAGAAGAATTGAGGTGTGCGGAACTGAAGGTTCTGTAATACTCGAGGATGAGGCATTGACAGAGTGGTCATTCAGAAATGAGAGAGAGGAGGACCATGCAATAAGGGAAAAGTATGCTAAGGTTGCTCATTCAGGGAGTTCAACGAGTGCCACAGATATCAATTGGCTGGGACACATGAGGCAATTTGATGACTTTGCCTTGTCTATCCTTGAAGGAAGGAAGCCTCTTGTTACTGGAGAGGATGCTCTTAGAAGTGTGAAGCTTATAAGGGCAATATATTCTGCTTCGGAAAGCGGAAAGTGTGTAAAACTCTAAATATGGGCAAAAGCTATTTCAATGCCGTCACGGCGATGCTTATTTTCGGAACTGTCGGCATCTTCCGGCGTCGTATTCCCCTCCCGTCAGGGATTCTTGCATTAAGTCGTGGACTTCTCGGAGGCCTCTTTCTCCTCATTCTTTTGAAGTTACAGAAGAAGAATGTCTCCAGAGTAGGAAGCCGTGAGCTTGTGCTTCTTGCCATAACAGGTGCCCTTATCGGGATAAACTGGATTTTACTCTTCGAGAGTTATAAATATACATCTGTCCAGGTTGCCACACTTTCATATTATATGGAGCCTGCTATTGTCATTCTTGTGTCCCCGCTGTTCCTTAATGAGAGGCTCAGCGTGAAGAAGGTCGTCTGTGCACTTTGTTCAATTGCAGGAATGGTAATGGTGTCCGGAATAATGGACGGCACATCTCCCTCACCCGGTGATATTACAGGAATAATCTATGGACTTGGGGCTGCAGTCTTTTATGCTTCAGTTATAATTCTCAACAAAAAGATAACCGGAATCGATGCTGTTTATAAGACGATGGTCGAGCTATTCTCGGCATCAATAACTATCATACCTTACATTCTTCTTAGGGAGGATATAACTACGGTTGAG
The DNA here is from genome assembly GCA_963638045.1 of Faecalibacterium sp. CAG:74. GTDB lineage: Bacteria > Spirochaetota > Spirochaetia > Sphaerochaetales > Sphaerochaetaceae > Ornithospirochaeta. The sequence continues at coordinate 3,164 of CAVHPV010000099.1, forward strand.
TTCACATGGAATGCATTAATCCTGCTTCTTGTAGTCGGTATAGTGCATACGGGTTTTGCTTACTCTCTTTACTTCGGCTCAATTGAAAAACTCAGAGCACAGACAGTAGCCTGCCTGAGTTACATAGATCCCGTATCGGCTCTTGTTCTCTCAGCTGTTGTACTCCATGAATCCCTGTCTTTGTGGGGGATTGCCGGGGCTGTGATGATTATTGTCTCCTCGATTCTGGGGGAACTTAGACAAAGTGCAACCTATTAAAGCACAACTTTTTCAAAAGTTAGGTACTAAAATTCACCGAAATTGAGGCTTCACAGTGTCCGCTGAGACTTCCGGATTTGAAGATTGTTCTAACTGCTAATGTGTATGGCTACAAGAGAAAGGATGGTGTTTTTGTCATACCGGTTGGATGTTTGAAAGATTAATCCTGGAAAAGTGCAAAAAATCGATATTCTGATACATGGAAAAATGTCAAGATTGAGATAAAATATCACTGGAAAAATGTAGAAGGAATGGTTGTATGCTTAAAAGAAAAGTTGAGAAAGATATTAAGCGTTGGATAGATTCCAGTGATAAGGCTCTTCTAGTTTATGGGGTAAGACAGGCTGGAAAGACGTTTGTTATTCGCGAGTGTCTGAAAGCTGCCGGGGCCGATTACATAGAATTCAACCTGATTGACACGCCGGGACTTATAGAGATTATAAACACATCAGTCTCCGCCGGGGATCTGGTGATGAAACTCAGTCTTGCCAGTGGCCGGGAAGTCACTCCGGGAAAGACTATCTTCTTCTTTGATGAGATTCAGAAGTGCCGTGAAATTGTTACAAAAATCAAGTTCCTTGTTGAGGACAGGCGCTTCAGATATATACTCTCAGGATCCCTCCTGGGAGTTGAACTTGTAAACATCAAATCAGCTCCCGTAGGCTATCTGGAAACCATAATGATGTTTCCTTTGGATTTTGAGGAATTCCTGCAGGTGTTCAACGTCAGTGATGAGATATTTGATATATTGAGGCATTCGTTTGATAGTAGAACACCACTTGACAATATGATCCATAAACGAATGATGGAGATTTTTAATCTTTATCTCATAATAGGAGGAATGCCTGCCGCTGTTGAGAAATACCGGTCCACTTCCGATATTGATGCTGTCATACGTGAGCATAATTCAATTATCGAGCAATACAAAGTCGATTTTACTCAATATGAACAGGAGAACAGGAAACTCATGGTTACTCAAGTTTATAATCTGATTCCTTCAGAACTGAACGAGAAAAACAAACGTTTTATGCTCTCTGATATAAAAAAGAACCTACGCTATGAGAGGGTTGAAGACAGCTTTGTATGGCTCTGGAAGGCAGGTGTGGCACTGGGGGTGTTCAATGTCACAGAACCTGTTGTTCCGCTTATGCTTAATGAGAAGAACACACTTTTCAAGGTTTTTATATCCGATGTCGGGTTGCTTACAACAATGTACGGAAAGAGCACAAAGCTGGAGATTGTTACAAAAAACAAAGATTTGAATATGGGCGCTGTATATGAGAATGTCGTGGCTGAGGAACTCAATTCACATGGGTATCAGCTGTACTACTACAACAGCAAGAAAAAAGGCGAGCTTGATTTTGTCATAGAACACAGGGGAAGTGTACTTCCTATCGAGGTCAAGAGCGGGAAGGATTATGAAAAACATTCTGCACTTGATAATGTAATGGCGGTAGATGAGTACGGAATAAAGGAAGCATATGTCTTTACAAACGATAATGTGGGAACTGACGGCAAAATAACTTATCTCCCCATATATATGGTCATGTTCTTTAATGCGGACGATGTTACCTTTATAGATATTTCTCCTGAAAAATTCAGTTTCTAATCCTCTTTGAACGGCTTATTGTGAAAGAGGCCGAAGGCATAGCTTCTCCAGCACCGGACCATGTTGTCCGGATTGAACTTCTCGGGTATGGAAGCCAGCACCATGTATTTGATATTGTTGTCGTAGAGTCTGTATCCGGTATCGGTTATTCGGCTCTTCTGTAGAACTCGATTCTCCTCAGCCGTTGAAGAAGATTCGTCTTATCCTTCTCGGGGGCCTCGACATCCAGGATTATGTTTATTGTGGAGTATTTTTTCCTCTATCCATAAGAGAGCCAGGCTGCCATATCCTTTTCCCCTGACACTGTCATTAATTGCAAGGTAGAAGACATAGCAGTCACCCCGGTATATTACTATATAGCTGAAGCCGACAAAGATGTCTCCGTCATAAAATGCGAGGAAAGATGCTCCCTTTCTGAGAGAGAAAAGTCTTAAGAGAAGGAGAGGAATCAGCTCATCAGGTGGAAATGCGGAATACAGAAGAGATATTACCTTCCTGTAATCCTTATTCTTTTTCTCACTTTCTCCACCCTGAGTCTATTCACGCAAAATGGTATAGCACCGGAAAATAAACTTTCAATTGAGGTAACTATTCAGTCATACCATCCTGACCACACTAAATGTGGGTAGCATTTGTTTA
>CAVHPV010000100.1:0-5530 GCA_963638045.1 Faecalibacterium sp. CAG:74
GGGGATTGGAACTATTACATTATTCCTTCCTCAAAAGAATAGATTATTTACGGACTGTTCCTAAGGTATTTTTCAACAGTCGAATCAATGAGCCTCGGCCTATACTCCTCAAGATTGGATATCTTCTCCATGCAGGGTCTCCTTATAAAGAGTATATAACTTGTTCGGTGAAATTCTACAATTCTATTCGGTGAAATTCTGTATTTTTATTCGGCAAGATTCGGAATTTTTGTTCGGTATAAATAAAAAAATGCGAACGGCCAGGATTGAACTGGCGACCCCTTCCGTGTGAAGGAAGTGCTCTCCCACTGAGCTACGTTCGCATTGCTGAATAAGAATATATTCTCTTACCCCTTTTTTGTCTACTAGATAATTAAGAGGAGTGTGGTGACAAGCAGAGCTATAATTATTGAGACTATCATCGGAAGCCTGAAACGGGATGCAATGAAAGATGACAGCACTCCCATAAGCCCGGCATACCAGTCTGAGCCGAAATCTGTCAGTGCTCCGGGGAAGATCAAGGCTCCGAGAGCTGCAAGCGGAAGGAGAACCATACACTTTCTGATTCTCTTTGGAAGTTTTTGGGTAAAGGAAAGAAAATAGGGAATTGTTCTGGGTATCTGGGTAACAAGAGCCGAGAGTATTATGATTATGAGTGTTCTAGTCATTGATTCCCACCTCCTCGTCTGTATATATGAAGGATGCGAAAACCGTTCCCGCTATCATTGCAATCACTGTTGAGAACCCTGTAGAGAGATTAAAGACCAGAATCATCACAGTATTGATAAGAGCACTCAGAAAGAAGACAGGAATAGCCTTCAAGCTCTTTCTGCTCTCACCTCCAAGAATTGAGGCAAACATTGCATAGACTGTTATGACTGCGGCTGTTTTTATGACATCAGGAAGAAAATCTCCGACAGTAGCACCGACAAGGCTTCCGCTCCACCATCCAGTCCAGCTTGTGAGGCTTAGACCCACCAGGTACGGCCAGGTTATCTTTCCTTCCTTGAAGGACGCCAGTGCAAAGACTTCATCTGTTGTACTGAATCCCGCAAATAAACGACCAATAACACTTCGTTTGTCTTCCAGCTTCCCCGAAAGTGAGGACGCCATGAAGATATAACGCGAGTTGATAAAGAAGACCGAGATAACTATTGAGACAATACCCGCCCCGCTCTTCATTAGAGTTAGAATCAGAAACTGGGAGGATCCCGCATAGACGAAGAAAGATGTAAGCCATGTTTCAAAGAGCGAGAAGGATAATGTTGTACTCATAAGCCCGAAGGCAATTGCCGTCGTAAAGTAACCTGTAAAGACGGGCAGCCCGTCAATAATCCCGTCCTTAAGTGTCAGTCTCTCTTCCATATCTCTTCACTCACTCTCTTTGCCGCCTCAGTGCCGTCAATTGCCGCACTTACAATACCCCCGGCGTACCCGGAACCTTCTCCTGCAACATAAAGTCCGGCCATACTCATCATCCTCTCGTCCCGGAGAATTCTCACAGGTGAGCTGGTTCTGGTTTCAGAGCCAAGTAGGAGTGCCTCATTGGTAATGAATTTTCCCTTTGTCATCCTGTTGAAGGCAAGAAAACCTTCCTTGAGAGATGATGACACTACAGAAGGAAGAATCATATTAAGGTCAGAGGATACACAACCTGGTGCATAAGTTGAACGAGGAAGCTTTGATGACACCTTTCCCGAAATAAAATCATCAAGTCTCTGTGACGGTGCTTTATAGAGAGGAAGATAACTCCGTCTCTCAACATTCTCGATGTAATCAAGCATCCCCCATACACCGTCAGACGGAATGTCATCAAGTCTCAACTCGACAACAAAGGCTGCGTTGGCAAACTGTCCGGATCTGGAGGATGAACTCATGCCGTTTACAACTTGCATTTTCCTCTCCGTGGTTGCAGGGACGACAGAACCTCCCGGACACATACAGAATGAGTAGACTCCCCTTCCTCCAACTTGTGTGACAAAGGAATATGATGCAGGCGGTAGATAGATCCCCCTTCCCTTTTCAGAATGATATTGCATCGAGTCTATAAGACTCTGCGGATGCTCGCACCTGACTCCTATTGCAGTGTTCTTCGCTTCAAGTCTTATTCCGGAGGAGTCGAGAAAATGGTAGACGTCCTTTGCTGAATGACCTGTTGCCAGGATAACGGGACCTATGTATTCCTCACCGTTTTCCGTACGCACTCCAATGGTCCTGTCTCCCTTTTTGATTAGAGAGGTCACCCTGGTGTTGAAGTGCACATCCCCTCCTGATGCAATGATCGTCTTTCTTATATTCTCAATGACCCCCGGTAGCCTGTCCGTCCCTATATGAGGATGTGCCTCATATAAAATGTTCTCATCCGCCCCATTCTGGACAAAGAGTGAGAGAACCTTACCCACATCCCCACGTTTAACAGAACGTGTGAAGAGCTTACCGTCAGAGTATGCACCGGCGCCTCCCTCTCCGAAAGAGTAATTAGAGTTTTCATCAAGTATCCCCTCACGGCATAGAAGCGCACAATCTTTTTTACGACTTCTGACATCCTTTCCCCTCTCAAGGACAATGGGCCTTACGTTGTTTTCAAGAAGTGTAAGGGCGGCAAAAAGTCCGGCCGGTCCAGAGCCTACAACAATACATAGAGGAGAGTGCTCATCAAGTACACGGTAGCGGACAGGGAGCCACAGAGGCTCAACATCCATATCAACAAAGAGCCTTACAAGAAGGTTTATCTTCACCTCAGTTCTTCTTGAGTCAATGCTCTTACGTATGTATTTGATTCCCCTCACACGGCTCATGTTCATTCCGATTGATGAAGAAGCTTTCTTTATCACAAAGTTTATGTCAGCAGCCTCTTTGGGGGATAAAACCAAGTTCACATCTTTAATCATCGGAGAAATGATATGTAATAAGACAAACGATAATCAATTGAGGAATCTGTTTTTTCTTTCCTCTTTTCAGTATTATTCATGTGTGAACATTCTATCAATCGAGAATCTAGAAAAAACAGTAAAGGATGAGCCCCTCTTTGAGGGTGTCACACTCGGCCTTGATGAAGGCGAGAAGGTCGGTATCGTTGGAAAGAACGGAGAAGGAAAATCAACGTTCCTCTACACCCTCTCAGGACGGCTCACTCCAGACGAAGGAAAGATATCAATTAGAACAGGCACCAGGATGACACTCCTCGAACAGAGAGTAGCATTCAAAAATGAAGCAACCGTCAGATCGTATCTTTACGAGGCAGATGACAGTAACATAAGAATACTCAACAACTACAGCAAGGCTCTTAAAGAAGCAGATACCAGAAAAGCAACAGAGCTCAATGAGATTATAGAGAGGGACAATCTCTACGACATTGAGCGTTCATATTTTGCATTTCTCACCGATATGGGAGAGAATTTCTCTGGAGACGAAAAAATGTCTTCCCTCTCGGGAGGAGAGCAGAAAAAGGTTGCTCTGGCAAGGGTTCTCTCAATGCGGGCTGGACTCATACTTCTCGATGAGCCGACAAACCATCTCGACATAGAGACAATCGAATACCTCGAAAACTGGATAAAGAATACAAAAAGCAGTGTGATTATTGTCACACATGACCGCCATATACTCTCCTCTGTATGCTCCACGATATGGGAACTTGATAGAAAGCACTTCTACCGTCATCCGGGATCCTTCACACAATACCTTGAAAGAAAAGAGGAAAGGCTCATAATGGAGGAGAAGGAACAGGAAAGACTGAAGACAATATTGAGACGTGAACTTGTGTGGCTAATGAGAGGCCCGCAAGCAAGAACGGGAAAAGATAAGGGGAGAAAAGACAGGATAGAGGAGATGGAAGCCTCACTAAGAAAAGTCAGGGACGAGAAACAGAAAGAATTCTCATCCCTTGAACGCAGGCTCGGGAAGAAGATTCTCGATATTAACTCTGTCTCGGCTGTCTATGGAAACAGGAGACTCTTTGAAAACTTTACTTACTCATTTACAAAAGGGGTGAAGATAGGTCTCATCGGTCCCAACGGAAGCGGTAAATCCACTCTTCTCGATATCATAGCCGGAGTAAGAGAACCTGACTCGGGTTCTGTAGATATTGGAGTCAATACAGTATTCGGTTACTACGACCAAAACGGAAGAAACCTTGAGAATACAAAGACGGCACTTGAGTATGCAGAGAGCTTTGGGGATCGTGTCCGCTATACTAACGGGGAGGATGTGACGGCATCAAGATTTCTTGAGCTTTTCGGGTTTCCTCCCGAAAGCCAACGCACCCCTATTTCCCTTCTCTCTGGAGGAGAAAGGCGTAGACTCTATCTTATAACCCGTCTCATAAAGAATCCAAATTTCCTACTCTTTGATGAACCTACAAATGACCTCGATCTTCCGACTATGGAGAATCTCGAAGATTACATATCATCATTCCCGGGTTGTGCGATTATCTCCTCCCACGACAGGACATTTCTTGACTGTACTGTTGACTTCCTTTTTATAATTGAAAATGAAAGAATAACCCTTTTCCCTGGTAACTATACCCAATACAGGGAAAAGAAAGATGAAGAAGGCAGAGTTAAGGAAAGTGAAAGAAAGTCAGATTCCCGTCCTAGACGAGAGAAGAAGGGACTGACCTATAAAGAAGAGAAGGAATTGGAAGAACTCGAAAAGAACATAGAAATCCTCGAAGCAGAAATAACCGAGCTTGAAGAATCCTTCTCAACTGCAAACACAACATTTCTGGGCACTCTACAGGAAAGGACAAGGAAATACGAAGAGAAAAAAACAGCGCTCGATGAAAAGACCGAACGCTGGCTTGAACTTGAGGATAAGAGAGGTTAAACGTCGGTTGAATTTACATCCTCAGCATCCATGAGTTGAGCATTTGTCCTTCCAGGAATAACCCTCCTGATAAATGGGATAACCCCGCTATAAGTCTTGCTGAACTCCTCCTCACTCTCCTTGAGTGCAGCCTGCCAGGCCGCTCCGAACCCCGGGCTGTTTATAGTGAGTCTGTCTACAGCCTTCTGATAAACCTGGAGTCTCTCAATCTCCTTCCTCCCCGGCTTCTGACTCATGGTCTGGAGAGAGACTCTGAGGTTCTCGTTATATTTCTTGAGCTCCTCATTCTCTGCCTTAAGCTTACTGACTCCATCAGACTCGATCTCCATACGTGAAGTAAGCATGTCCTTGAGCTTCTGGACATCGCCCTCACCCCTTTTCTTTGCCAAATGAAGTCTAATCATGTAAATAAACCATATAATCAAAGCGATGGCACATCCCGCTCCAAGTCCAACAAAAAAATCTTTCCAGCTTGTCATTTCATACTCCTGTCAAATGAAAGATAATCAATTTTATCCCAATGGAAAAGAAATCTCCACTACTTCCATTTCTTTTGATTATCAGATATTATTTTTCCTACATTGCCAGGGTGGTGGAATGGTAGACACTGGAGACTTAAAATCTCCTGGACGTGAGTCCGTACGGGTTCGAGCCCCGTTCCTGGTAAAAATGTTGAATACTCTACAATAGATTTATTGTATGTTCA
>CAVHPV010000101.1:0-5301 GCA_963638045.1 Faecalibacterium sp. CAG:74
TACCTGAATAGGTTCAGTAATACATATAAGTGTTACCTTTTTTTACACCATATCACCTTCTCCTTAGATTTGTAATCGCAATTTATGATACAAAAGAGCCGTAATCGGAATATTTGAAGTTATAAAATGAAATGTACAAAAGAGAAGTGGAAATGGTTTTTGACTTAGAAAAGCTCTGGAAAGATATGGATTGAAAGCTGGGGCAGCATTGTATTCGCCATTTGAATTGGCTCAGTGGAAATCTGAGAATATCCCACCATTTAAATATGGGAATTGTTTAATGTAATTCTTTTATGAAAAGGAAATGAATTATTATGGGAATATATTGTTTGGAAGTTGATAATATATACTCGAGTAGGACAAAAGAATATTTTCGTGAAGTTATTAGTTCGTACAACAATGGGAACTATCGTTCTGCAGTCGTTGTGCTTTACTCTGTTTGCATTTGTGATCTTTTTTATAAGTTGCAGGAACTGAGAGATGTCTATAGTGATGGTGGTGCTGGAAAAATTCTGAGTGAAATAGAAAATGAAAGAAAGAACTCACGTATTAAATCTGATTGGGAGTGGAATTTAGTTGATAGGATTTTTAAAGAAAGTGAATTATTGGATGCACAGTCGTATACAAATCTGTTGCATTTGAAGGATGATAGAAATTTGGCAGCACATCCCACGATGAAGGGAAGTTATGAGTTGATGGCGCCATCGCGGGAGGTCACAGTTGCACATATTACAAATGCTGTAAAAGACATTCTTTCTAAGCCTTCAATTTTTATAAAGTCTGTCTTTGATATGATGACAAATGATTTGGATGCAAAAAAATCTTATCTTATGCAGGATAAATCAAAATTAAGGTCATTTCTTGAAAATATTTATTTTTCAAGAATGCCTTTACCAATGAAAAAAAAGATATTTGAGAAATTGTGGAGATTCTCTTTTTGCAAGATTGATGATCAGAAATGTCTTGATAATATGGAGGTCAATCGGGAAGCCTTAATTATTCTCTCTGAGCAACTGACAGAAAGCATTCCTGATTTGATAAGAGGTTTTAATAAACAGTGTGTCTTGGCTGAAGATAACAGAGTTAAAAAGAGCTTCATTATTTACCTTTCGCATTTTTCAAATATTTATGGATTGATGCCGGATGATACGAAAGATTCGCTGAATATTTATATTTCTAATTTCCCTGGGATAAAATATATATGCTGGTTTCTAAAATCAGGTGTTTCCTCGCATTTGAATAGCCTGCTAGGATCGAATGATACTATTCCTACAATGCCGGATGAACATGTGCGTTATTTCGAAACTTATATACTTAGGAAGGTGGAAAAGAAAGAGTTGCTTGATTTTTATGTTAGTTATTATGGTGAAAGCCCTCATTATGATGATGCTGACAAGCGGTTTGGTCAGGTTATATACCCTCATCTTTCAGATTTTGATGCGGAGCAAATTAAATTGCTGATTGAAAAGTCTGACTACAATCCACAACTATATGGTCGAAAAAGGTCTCGATTTGCTAATAATGCAATTTTTAATATTGCAAGAAAAAAATTACCAGCGAATTTTGATTATAAGCAATACCCTTATTTTGTTTATGATGAAAATTAGCTTGTGAGTGAGTCGTGATCCTACTTTGGGTGAGGGATGTTAGCAAAGTCTACATTCCCTCACTCACTTTATCTATTATTGTCAGATCTGCCGGCAGCCAGTTGACAGAGAGGAGAGTGTCCTTATCGAGCCAGCGGGCATTCTCGTGCTCAAGGAGAGTCAGTTTTCCTTCTTTGACTGTACACCAATAGCATTCCATGGAGAGGTGGAAGGTAGGGTAGTCATATTCTATTGTGTCGATGTAGTCATTGACTTCTATTACTGTATCAAGTTCCTCTTTTATTTCTCTCTTGAGGGCATCCTTGCTATCCTCTCCGGGCTCTATCTTGCCTCCGGGGAATTCCCACATGTCCTTGAAGTCTCCGTAACCGCGTTCTGTCGCAAAGACAAAGTTATCTTTCTTGATTACTGCTGCCACTACCTTTACTGTTTTCATTGTATGTTTCCTTCTTCTTTCTCTATCGGGCTCTCGAGGTACCTCAGGAGATCTTCTCTCACGCTGTTATGCATTCGGAACCTGCACTTTGTTATATCCCTCATCGCCCCGTTATTGTCTCTCTTTGTGTCACCTTTTGCACTTATGATATCGAAGAGTCCCATATAGTAGAAGCTGGACTCGGCATCACTTTTCTTCACAAGGAGATGTCGTCTTGTTGAGTCTGTCACATCTCTCATATATGTACTTCCAGGTCCCTTTCCTATCTGGGAGTCCCAGAGGAAGATTGAGCTGTCCTCAAATCTATCCGAGTAGTCGGGCTTCCCGTCAAGATATGCCTTTGTCTCATCGTCTGTTAGTCCCTTATGGTAGGTGACAAAGACAAAACAATCGTCTCCTATCCTGTACATTCCGTACATGGTGGATGACTTGTCCTTCCCTGTGTTTGAAAGGAGGGATATATCACGCCGTGAATACTTCTCGTAGAGAACGAATTTGCTCTCAGGGTTGTAATATCTTTCTTTGTAGCGTGCCTTTCCAACTGCAATTATGTCCTCAAATTGTTTTCTGTACTCCTCGTTCTTCTGTATTTCCTTGTAGAGGCCTCCCGGCTCTATCGTATGGCCACTTTCTTTGATGATGTTTACTATGCTGTACTTTCTCTTATCGTCATCATTTGTGTAGAAGCCTCCTTCAAGCACATTCACTGCATCCATAATTGTCTCGTCATCGGAAGGGATGGAGTAGTCTCTCTCTATTCTCTTTCTTATGTCGCTGTATGAGAGACCGGGGGTAGTGAGGAGCATCGATATTATCTCAAGTTCATATGGCCTCACTCCTGACAGCACTGTCTTTGAGAGGTACTCGAGAACAAGTATCTGACTGGAGAAGAGTGGAACGGAGACATCCGGGTCGACCTTCTCTATAAAGCTCTGGTAGCTTCTGTATTCTCTTATTAAGAGAAGCGGGTCCACTTCATTTTGTGAGTAGAAATCCATGAGGTAGGGTCTTCTTCCGAGCTTTGTCTTCAGCGTTATGTAGCTCTCCTTGATTATCCTCTTTATCCCGCTGAGTTTGTTTATGGACTCGAAGATCCTCTCCTTTGCTATCCTGTCAAAGTGTATTGTGGAGCATCCGGGGATGGTGCTGTTACCGCTTATGACATACTTTGTTATTGTGTCACGGTTGTAAGACCTGTCACCGGAGAGGGCAACGGGAATCATGAAGTTGTTTTCATAGTTACCGATGAAATCGAGTACGACCACATAGTCCTTGCCTCTTGCTTTTCTCAGTCCCCTTCCAAGCTGCTGGATGAAGACTATTGGGGACTGTGTGGGCCTGAGCATTATAACCTGGTTCACTTCCACTATGTCGACTCCCTCGTTGAGGATTTCCACAGAGAAGATATAATCCAGTGCATCTTGCCCATCGTCTCCGCCAAGTCTCTCGAAGGCCCGCGCTCTTTCATCTGCATTGCTGTTGCCGTTGAGGGCGAGAGTTCTGTAGCCTCGTGCATTGAACTTCTCAGAGAGTTCTTCCGATTCCCTTATGCTTGAGCAGAAGATGAGCCCTTTTACTCTTTCTCCGCTATAGCCGAAGTACTCTGCCTTTTCGATGATTCTATCAACTCTCTCATCCGAGACAAGCCTTCTGAAGTCTGATGCTTCCATCTTCCTCTTGTCCCCGACAAGTGCGATATCTGTTAGACCGAAGTAGTGGAAGGGACAGAGAAGGTCTTCCTCCATAGCTTCCTTGAGTCTTATCTCATAGGCTATCTGGTAGTTGAAGATCTCATATATGTTCCTTCCCTCTATATTGTCATCCCTCTTGTCAGGAGTTGCTGTCATTCCAAGCCACAGTTTCGGTTTGAAATACTCAAGGATCTTTTTGTAACTTGATGCTGCAGAGTGGTGTGCCTCATCAAGTATTATGCAATCGAAGTGATCTGGAGAGAATGAGGAGAGCACACTTTCCTGGGAGAGTGTCTGAACAAGACCGAAGATATAATCGCTTTCCCTGTCTTTTCCTCCGGCTCCAAGAATGCCATAAGAGCGGGAAGAGCCTAATACTTTCTCGTATGAATTCATTGTCTGCTTTGCAAGCTGCGTTCTGTGCACAAGGAAAAGCACATGCTTGTAATCGAGCTCCCTCATTGCAAAGGCCGAAGCGTAAGTCTTTCCCGTTCCGGTGGCTGAAATCAGGAGGGCACGATCCTCTCCGCTTTCAATTATTCTCTTGAGGTTGGTTATGAACCCCAATTGCATTATGTTGGGAGTGAGTGTGTATTTCTCCAGTGATACCGGCTTCTCCTCAAGTGCAATTTCACGTTGTTTACGTCGTATCTCATACTCCAGTCTGTATTCATCCCTTATCGAAGTGTAGGAGTGTGTGTTTACATCTCTCCAGAGCTCCTCGGCCTCATGCATGATGGCCTCTGTCATCTCTCCGTTCTCGGTTGACACTATCTCCATGTTCCATTCTCTGTTCACAGTAAGGGCTTTAAGGGTGAGATTAGCAGACCCGATGATTATCCTGTAGACTCCATCCCGTTTGAATATGTATCCCTTAGTGTGGAAGCCAGAGGAGTGACGGGAATCGAACATTCTCACTTCCACTGAGGAGAGAGACTCCAGCCTGTCGAGAGCCTTCGGGTCGGAGAAAGAGAGGTAGTTTGTTGTGAGTATCCTTCCTTTTATGCCTTTGTCATCAAGTTCCTTCAGCGTCTCAAGAAGTGGTGTTATTCCATCAAGCGTAATAAAAGCAACACAGAGGAAGTAACTTTCACATGAGAGAAGGAGCTCCTCAACTTCAGATATAACCTTCTTACCTTCCTTGGGAAGATTGGAGAGAAATGCAGGCTTCAGGGCAGAGTCTGCAATTGCAGTTGAGTCGATATAGGCACACTCAAGGCCCCTTCTCATCTCTTGTAGGGTATATTGTGTTATCTTCTCTTCTCCCGTTTTCATCCCCACCAGGATAGCAGCATAGGGAAGGCGGCACAAGATCCGGGTTAACTGAATAAGAATTCACTGAAATAATATTCAGATATGTTAATCGTAATTGTGATAGGTGGATTGGTGCTAAATACAAGTGTGGAATGAAGCGTGGAATAAGTGTGGAATGAAATTGATGTACCTCTATGTACTATCGTTGACTCTACGAGAAGTAGTTATAGTAAACGACATTAATTTCCGTGCTTGAAACTACAGAGACTCTTCAACTCCTCATTTGGTTCTTTGAAATCGTTAAAATAGTTAT
>CAVHPV010000102.1:0-5090 GCA_963638045.1 Faecalibacterium sp. CAG:74
GCATAGATTCATACCTTATGCAATCTGTCAAGCACGATTTGGTGCGATTGTCCTATAGGCACTGTCCCAAAAAACCGATTAATATTGAGCCGAGACCGATAACAAGCTAGAATCACAATCATGATCCTGAATTATGTTACCAAAGCATTCGATTTCGTGATGATTACTGTAATCATCCTCAATCTCTCATTGAGGAAATATAAAGATGCACAGAAGAAGAGATTCTCCCTCGTCTTCTTCGCCATCATCTTTCTTGTCTTCTACTTCTTACTTCTCCTGATCAACCAGGTAGAAGCCCTTCCTATGTGGCTGGAGTATGTAGACTGCGGTCTCCTTGTACTGGCTCTTATCCTTCTGAGAAAGAAAGTCTGGCCCTGGAGACGTAAGTGTGTGAAGTGCGGGAAGAAGCTGGACTGGGATGCAATACTCGGACGTGACAGCAATCTCTGTGATGACTGCTACTACGAGCTCCACCCTGAGGAGAAAGCAAGAAAAGAGGAAGAGGAGAGAAAGAAAAATCCCTCTTACAACGAAGAGAAGTTCAATGAGGAATGCATGAATGCACAGAAGGTTGATGATATAGCCTGGGATAACTGGGAGCCGACAGAGAGATGCGTCCTCACATACGTAATAGATGGTGACAACATACTCCTTATACATAAAAAACGTGGTATGGGAACAGGATACTACAATGGACCGGGAGGTCACATCGAACTCGAGGAAACTAAGACAGAGGCCGCAATCAGAGAGACAAAAGAGGAGACCGGACTCGATATCACATCCGTGGAGGAAAGGGGGACACTCTACTTCCAGTTCCGTGACGGTGTGAGGATGCTGGGATATGTCTTTGTAACCCATTCATACTCGGGTACTCTCATTGACGAATGTGATGAGACAAAGCCTTTCTGGGCTAAAATCAGCGAACTTGACTACTCCAACATGTGGCAGGACGATGTGCTCTGGTTCCCGCTTCTCCTGGAAGGAAAGAAGTTTGAAGGCTACTTCATCTTTGATGACAGAAAACTTATCGACAGCAAGATAGAGGAAATAACCGAAGAAGATGATGAGGAATGAGGCGCTGGGACTCTGGAATATCGGGGAAGACCGTTTTCACACAAGGCTCGATGCAACAGAGGCAAAGAGGATAATCAAGGCTGCTTATAGAAGCGGTATAACCACCTTTGACTCTGCATACAGCTACCTCGATGCCGACACCATCCTCTATTCAGCATTAAATGAACTCAAAACAGAGAGGGAGAGGTGGAGGATAATCGAGAAGGTGATGCCGTCTCCCACAATTGAGAAAAAGGTATCCTCAATACAGAAACGTCTCCACACCTCCTTTCTCGATATTCTCCTAATCCACTGGCCGTCAGATGTTAATACTCTCTACACCTCTCTCAAGACACTGGAGAGACTCAAGGATAACGAGATAGCAAAGGAAATCGGAGTAAGCAACTTCCCTTCATCTCTTCTCAATCAGGTCAGTAAAGACTTTCCCATCTCTTACCATGAGCGTCCTCTTTCCCTGGTATGGAACAGGGACTGGGAGGAAGAGAGAAAGACAGGGATAAAGACACTTGCCTACGCCCCGTTCGGCTTCGGGGGACTGACAGAAAAGAAGCCCAAACTCTCCCCACTCTTTCCACAATCCCCCACAAGGGAAGAACTTTCAGCTATTCTGAAAAGAATGGCAGAAGAGAAGCAATGTTCGGTTTACAGCATTGCCCTCTCCTGGGTATATTCCCAGAACCCTTTTATGATAATCCGTGGAGTTTCAAGTCCCCACCAGATTGATATACCATTAATAACCTTGAATGAAGAAGAAAAGAAAACACTGGATGATCTTGCCTCAATAATTACAGCAGAGATCCCCGGCGACAACATCTTCAATCACAGATGGAACAAAGATGCAAAGACTGAGAACAACAGCTGAAGCCGAAATAGAAGTCAAGCGCTCACGGTTCATATCAATAGCATACCCGGTGACAACACTTGAAGAAGTGAAGGAGAAGGTGTTGCAGACAAAGAAGGAATACAGCGACTCGTCTCACGTAGTTCATGCTGCGGTAGTCGGAAAGAGCGGCACCCTCTACTCCTCATCAGATGACAGGGAGCCGAAGAACACGGCAGGACGCCCCGCATTGGAAGTTCTCAAAGGCTCCGGGATAACCAACATCTGTGTATGCATTATCCGTTACTTCGGGGGGACCCTCCTCGGAACAGGAGGACTCGTCAAAGCATACGGGGACAGCGTCAAAGAGGTATTGAAAAAAGTGAAAACAGAGGAACTTGTTGATTATTCGCCATTCACCATCACCCTCCAATACGACCTCTACACACCAGTAAAAACAATTATCGAGAAGTATAAATCAACCTCCCTTGAGGAGGATTTCGGAGTAGGTATAACTATAAAAGGCAATATACCTACAGAAAATACAGAAAATTTCAGAAAAGAGTTGATGAATTCAGGACAAGGGAGAATTCAGCTTGACATAGCACCCCCGATTTCCTAAAATTCGTGGTGTATCTAATTTGGAAGGATGTCCGAGAGGTCGATGGTAGCTGCCTTGAAAGCAGCCGTGGGGCAACTCACCGGGGGTTCGAATCCCTCTCCTTCCGCTTGATTTTTGGAGAGGTGCGAGAGAGGCCGAATCGGGCTCCCTGCTAAGGAGTTGACCTGCTAATACCGGGTCCGGGGGTTCGAATCCCCCCTTCTCCGAAGTTTGTCCTTGGGAAACCGAGGACTTTATTTTTAAATATAGTAAAGAATTATCAACCAGAGATTTTCTTACCGCGACCTCTTGTAAATTCATTTGGTCACCAAAATGGTCACCTTTTTCCAGAAAAAACTACTCAGTTTTCTTTTTCGCTGTCGTTCCGATTTCCTTAATAACTTGTAAATACTCTTCCTCAACTGGAGACAGATTCTGCACAATATACTTCTGATACTCCCTTTCAGCTTTATCAATCGCGGCCTTATGACTGACAGCACCTGCATCCGACAGCACTTTTTCGCCTGTGGCAGAGAGTACTTTGTCAAGATAATCAACATAGTCGCACATATACATAGGCCTATGTTTCATCGCCTGTATTTCCGCAAAATCAAAGTATCCGGAAACGATGTTGTTCAATATCTTCAGCTCATCTTCAGATAAGTAGTTTTTAGCGATGACGACATCTCTTGCCGTGGGAAAATCTCCTGTAAACGAAGTAAGCCCCATAAATGGCTTGTCTGCATCTGCACGCTTGTATATAACTTCAGCTACAGTGTGACCATGCGCCACATAATGAAGTTTATTCTGCACCATCTTGAAGAAGGCAATGGATTCTGAACTTTTCGGGTCATAGTCGACACTGGTAGCATATAGATCCAGTACCTGCCGATACATAACCTTCTCCGATGAGCGGATGTCTCTGATACGGTCAAGGAGTTCCTTCCAGTAGTTTCCTCCACCGAGGTTCTTCAGTCGTTCGTCATCCATCGTGAACCCTTTAATCATATATTCTTTCAGGTGTTCTGTTGCCCATCGGCGGAACTGTGTGGCGATTTTGGACTTAACACGATATCCAAGGGGAGATAATCATATCAATATCAAGGTTATAGTAAGTTATTTCCTGTGCAACTTCTCTTCTTCCTTCAATCTTAACTTGTCGGAAATTCCGACATGTTGAAGCGGCATCAAGTTCGCCCTCTTCATAGATGTGCTGAATATGTTCAATGATGTTTATACGAGAAGACTGAAAGAGTTCTGCCATCTGCGCCTGTGTCAGCCATACTGTCTCATCAACAAAGCGTACATCTATCTTTACATCACCTCTCCCTGTCTGATAAATAACAATATCTCCCTGATTATCAACAGAAGTTGCTTTTTTCTCATCTTTCATATATTTCACTCCCTTATCTTACAGCTCCATAACACTTTCATTTCATCCGGGATTAATTTCCGAATCTCTTTCTCTCAGTCTTTTATCACAAAGTCGAATAAGTCTTGGAACCTGGCAGCCTTATGGAATACAGCGTCCTCCAAAAACAAGGCAGCACATACTATTTTCCGTTCTCAATTTCCCTGAGCTCAAGGGCTGCTCAAATCGCCTTCCGCCTCAGCAACAGAGAAAATATGCCATGCCGTCCCTTTCTTAAAAGTAATGCCTTGTCAGAAGCATAACTGCCGAGAGGAGTCGGAATCCTAACCTCCCCGGGAAAGTTTTGCATACACCTCTACAGAAGATGAGACTTCAAGCTCCTTCACAAATTGACTCTCAACTCTGTTTAGCGAAAATGCTTCAAAATTGTATCACCAGCGGTGATACAATTCAGGCTTCTATCTACTACAAAGAACATTTTACCCACCTAAATCCTACGATTGACTTCAATACTTCATCACGATGCAGCTACGGAATATTTAAGAGGCAAAGCGGGAATTCTCGGTAATTCAATTGCCGAGTAGTTCACGTTAATATCCTATTCCTCGTCAGCAGCTTCATCCTCAAGAGCAATATCTGTAATCTCTCTTAATTTATCCTCAAGCATTTTCTTATCAGGAAGACAGAGACGGTAATCGGAAACCAGGGTTGGAGAAAGGCTACGACTCAATGCATACTCGACAACGGCATCATCTTTACTTGCACATAGAATACCACCGACACTCGGATTTTCATTCGGCTTTCTAACATCACGGTCAAGAGCTTCAAGGTAGAAGTTGATCTGACCAATGTGCTCCGGCTTAAACTTTCCTATCTTTAATTCAAGGCTTAAGTATATTTTTGTTGAGTAGGACATAAACTGACCTAGTGTAGCCTGTATCATAGAGGTATGGAAAGCACAATCAACAAAGAAGAATTGAAGTTCAGAATCAATGATTTACCTGATTTCGTCCTCAAGAAGGTCTATAGAGTTGTAGCCGAATACGAGAAAGATAGGGATGAAGAAGTGCATATAGTCTTCGAAACCTGTCCAAAATGTGGTTTTGCTCATCCTCGCCTTATCAAAGGAGGAAAGACCGCCGGAGGAAAGCAGATGTTCCAGTGCAAGGAATGCGGTTCCCGCTTTGTAACTGACTATAACGAAGTCACCTTCCACTCAAGAC
>CAVHPV010000103.1:0-5055 GCA_963638045.1 Faecalibacterium sp. CAG:74
GCTCTTCCATTGTCAACTGTTGAGCAGCTGGCACAGTCAATGGGAAGGGCCTGAGGCGGAGATTCTTTTCTGATTGCTTGGTGAGAGATATTTGCCGGATTGACTATGCTTCTCTTGTCGCATTAAAACTACCGCTCTTGAAGGTTTCTTGCTTACAATATTTGTCAGTTATTACAAAATTGTGTACCTGCCCTGGAACCAGACATGTGCGAAGTCCGGTGTCTTGACAATCTTATATCTGAGAATTGTTTAAAGAAATTCAAAATAGTATACTCTCCACATGGTGATGTTTGTTGATTATCCGGATTGGATAAGCCCGTATGTAATTGAGGGGCTTCCGGTGAGATGGTATGCGGTGATGTATATATTTGCTTTCGGTACTGCATACTATCTTTATCTGCATTCTATTAGGAATGATCGGAATCTTCCTAAAAGCAAAAAAGATACATACGATGATTTCTTTCTTGTCGCGGTTGTATCTCTTCTTGTCGGAGCAAGACTCGGATCCTGTTTCTTCTACGATGATGCTGTTTATTATCTGACACATCCTTATATGATTTTCTGGCCTTTCAGGAACGGGAAGTTCGTCGGGCTACCGGGAATGAGCTATCATGGAGGGGTAATAGGCGCCTTTATAGGGGGGGTCATATTTGCAAAAGTGAAGAAGCTGGACTTCCTGAAGCTTGCCGACCATGTTGCCCTTTCAATTCCATTCGGATATACATGGGGTAGACTTGGTAATTTCTTCAATGGTGAACTCTATGGCAGAGTAACCACCTCTAAAATCGGTATGGTTTTTCCTGATGCTCAGAGGTTCAGTACCTCTATAGACTGGGTACGTGAAACAGCAGACAAGCTCGGCATTGAATACATATTGGGGGACTATGTGAATCTTCCGCGCTGGCCGAGTCAGCTTTTTGAGGCTTTCTTTGAGGGAATTGTCCTGGGGCTGTTCTTGTGGCTTATCGTAAGGAAGGTGAAGGAAAAGAAGAACCAGGCAGACGGTACAATATTGTCCTTTTACCTTATAGGATATGGGGGCATCAGATTCGTGATTGAGTATTTCAGACAACCCGATGCAGATATAGGATATGTTTTGTCTTTTGGTCAGAAGAGCGACAATATATACCTTTTTGAGGGACTTGGGAACATATCGAAGGGACAGGTATTCTGTTTCCTGATGGTTCTCTGTGGAATCCTATTATTGGTTATAAGCAATGTAATAAGGAAAAAAAGTAATGATAAACGAAAGAGTTGAATTAATCAGAAAGAGAATGAGGGAAGATGGATTAAGTGCCTGGTACGTAACTGGTACCGATCCACATCAGAGTGAGTATGTTGCTTCCAGATGGAGAACAAGAGAATTTATTTCAGGTTTCTCCGGTTCTGCCGGTACTGTGGTTATTACACTCGATAAGGCTCTTCTCTGGGTTGATTCCCGATACTACCTTCAAGGCGAGGAGGAAATCAAGGGTAGTGAGTATATCCTCATGAAAGATGGTATGGATGACGTAGAGAAACCAGTTGACTGGCTTTGCAAAAACATGAAGGCAGGCGATAAGGTCGGTGTCGACAGGGCAACCATATCGATTGATGATTATGAGACCATGAGCAGTAAGCTGAAGGATAGAAAAGTTTCCTTTGTCCTGACAGATGATTATTTTGTGGAAGTCTGGAAGGACAGGCCGGCTCTTCCTTTCTCGAAATGTGTGAGCATGAAGGATGAATATGCCGGATTTACACGTTCTGCAAAGATTAATTTTGTAAGACTGAAGATGAGACAGAAGGGAATTGACTGGACATTTATTGCCTCGATTGATGATATTGCCTGGCTGACTAATCTCCGTGCTGACGATATCCCATGTAACCCTGTTTTTATCTCATATGCATTCATTTCTTTCTCAAAGGCCGTTCTTTTTGTCAACAGTAAACGTTTTGACAAAGAACTCCTGAAGAATGTGAGTGAGGATTTTGAGATTCGTCCATATGAGGATGCCCAGAAGGACCTGGAAGAGCTTGCCAGAAAGGGTAAGGGGCTTTACTCCTCAAAGAAGGTTTCCTGTTCTTTCATCGATATCCTACACAAAAAGAAAAATATTGACGATACAGATATCACAACGAATCTCAAGGCGAGGAAGAATCCGGTTGAGATGGAAGGCATGAGGAGGGCACATTTCCTTGATGGTGTCGCATTTGCCAACTTCATGGCAGGCCTCGATCCCCTCGGCTCTTATACCGAACTTGAGATAGCCCGTCGCTTCGAGGATGAGCGAAAGAAGATGGAAGGGTACCTCGGGCCGTCATTTGAACCTATCTCGGCATTCAACGAACACGGTGCTGTTGTTCACTACAGCCCGTCGCCCGAGTCAGATAAGAAAGTAGAGGGGCAGGGGCTTCTTGTCCTCGATACCGGAAGCCAGTTCGAGTTTGGGACAACGGATTTGACAAGGACGCTTCTCTTCGGGGCAGAGGCAACAGAGGCACAGAAGAAGGATTATACACTTGTTCTGAAGGGACATCTGGCACTGGCGCGGCAGATCTTCCCCAAGGGTACAGTCGGCACCCAGCTCGATATTCTTGCCAAACAGTTTCTCTGGTGCTCTTGTGAAACTTACATGCATGGAACCGGTCACGGTGTCGGGTGCCGGCTTAATGTTCATGAGGGGCCTGTGAATATTTCTTCCCGCCTTAAAGATGTTCCACTGGAGACTGGTATGGTAATTTCAGATGAGCCGGGAGTTTATAAGGCAGGACGGTATGGTATAAGGATTGAGAACCTCATCGCATGCCAGAGCTATACTGAAAGTGAGTTCGGGGAATTCTATAACTTTGAAATTCTCTCGATGGTACCGTATGAGAGGAAACTCATAGATGTGAGGTATCTAACTGATGTTGAGATTGCCCAGATAGACGCCTATCACCAGTGGGTGAGAGACCAGCTCATTGATTATGTCTTCGAGGAGACGAAACCGTGGCTTGAGGAAGCGACGGCACCACTTAAAAAAGACTAGACCAAAACTATATAAATAAACAAAATAATGAGAGAAAAATCTCTCAAAGGAGTCAGATATGGTAGAACCTTTAAATAAAAATGGAATCATCAGGAGAAAAGGACCTGTCATGCTTGTCATCATGGATGGTGTGGGATTCGGCAAATATAAGGATGGGGATGCTGTTGCTAATGCAGTGACACAGAACCTCGATAAACTCTATGCATCATGTCCCTGGACTAAACTCAAGGCGCATGGCACGGCAGTCGGTCTTCCGAGTGATGCCGATATGGGAAACAGCGAAGTCGGACACAATGCAATGGGGTGCGGAAGAGTCTTTGACCAGGGCGCAAAGCTTGTCGCCTCGTCAATTGAATCGGGAAAGATGTTTGCCGGGGATACATGGAAGAAACTCATAGAGAACGTTAAGAAGAATAATTCAACGCTTCACTTCATCGGGCTTTTGAGTGACGGCAATGTACACTCCCATATAAACAACCTCAAAGCTATGGTCATAGAGGCCAAGAAAGAAGGTGTGAAGAAGGTAAGGGTCCACGCACTTCTGGATGGAAGGGATGTAGGCGAAATGTCTGCACTCGATTATTTTGATCCGTTTGCAGAGTTCCTCGCTTCCCTTTCGGCAGATGGTACATTTGATGCCAAGATTGCTTCCGGAGGTGGAAGAATGGTCATCACAATGGACAGGTACAATGCCAACTGGGACATGGTAAGAAAGGGATGGGAGACACATGTTCTTGGAGAAGGACGCTACTTTGCATCGGCACATGAGGCAATCGAGGCTCTCAGAAAAGAGACAGGTGCAATCGACCAGGATCTTCCTCCATTCGTTATTGCGGAGAACGGAAAGCCTGTCGGGACAATCGAGGATGGAGACTCAGTTATTCTCTTCAACTTCCGTGGAGACCGTGCAATCGAAATTTCACGTGCCTTCCAGGAAAAGGATCTCAAAGAGTTTGATAGAAAGAGGGTGCCGGAAGTCGAGTATGCCGGAATGATGGAGTACGATGGAGATCTTCATATTCCTTCACAGTACCTGGTTTCTCCTCCAGCAATTGATAGAACAATGGCAGAATATCTCTGTGCAAGCGGAATGAAGCAATTCTCGATATCTGAAACACAGAAGTTCGGGCATGTGACATACTTCTTCAACGGCAATAAGTCCGGTAAGTTTGATGATAAGCTTGAGGACTATGTTGAGATTCCTTCCGATATCGTACCGTTCGAGGAAAGACCCTGGATGAAGTGTGCAGATATCACGGACAGAGTAATAAAGGAGATAGAGAGTGGTAAGTGGGACCTCATCAAGCTCAACTTCCCCAATGGTGACATGGTAGGACATACAGGTGTCTATGAGGCAGTTGTCTGCTCAATGGAGGCCATGGATCTCCAGATAGGAAGACTCAAGCATGCAATTGAGAAGGCTGGTGGTGTGATGGTAGTCACAGCTGACCACGGCAATGCAGATGACATGTATGAGCATGGTAAGGACGGTTCTGTGAAGATGAAGGAGAACGGGGAGCCCAAGCCGAAGACAAGCCACTCCCTCAACCTTGTACCGTGTATCATATATGACCCGGAGTATAAGGGAGAATATTCCCTTGAACTTAATGCGGGACTTGGAATTTCATCAATCCCGGCAACCCTCATGAACTTCCTGGGCTTTGACGCACCTTCCGACTACGACAAGTCAGTTATCAACATTAATAAGTAAGGTAGTCTTACATACAAAGACGGCTCTGAGGCTCAATACCTGCAGGGCCGTTTTTAACTCAAACAAAATCGATGCAAGAAAGATAGAGCCATTATTTATCTGTCTTGTCACTACGGACTTTTGTGTTGACATTAGGGAATAATAATCACAAAACATCGGGAAAGGGAAAATCCCTCCTAATCGTACAGGGGCTTCTCTGTCCTTAGAAAGTTCGGCCCTGAGCTAAGTCCCGGGATAATTCTATGCATGGCGTATGACTTTTCCTATCTACTGGTGCAATTGTTGCTACTCTAAAAGTAGACAGTTTCCTGAAGAAAAATAGCTGAGGGATTG
>CAVHPV010000104.1:0-5027 GCA_963638045.1 Faecalibacterium sp. CAG:74
TGAGATGAAAGAGTGGTATGACGGCTACAGGTTCGGGGATGCGGATATATACTGCCCGTGGGATGTTCTGAATCATGTTCAGCGCCTGATCAATAATCCACTTTCAAGACCTCAGGCCTACTGGATCAACTCCAGCGGCAATGCTCTTGTCAGGCGGTTTATCGACAGGGCCGACAAGACAACAAGAGACGCACTGGAAGAGCTCCTTCTAGGCGGAACTATCGAGAAGACCCTGAATCTGGAATTAACATACGATGAAGTAGACAACAGCATCGGGAACATATGGAGTGTACTCTTTACAACAGGTTATCTTACGAAGGTGGAGGAGCTGGAGGGGAGAGTATACAGGCTTAGGAAGTAAAGCGGGAATCCTCGGTAATTCAATTGCCGAGATGAAAGCGTATTTTCTTCTAACGGCTCATATGAAATAAAATAATAGAGCAATTATTGCCAGTACACATATTGAAATATCCTATAGATAGGTTATAATATATGTATGAAATCAAATCTTGTGCATTACAGAACTTGCGTATGCAATATCAATTATCATGTGATATGGGCCGTCAAGTATAGAAAACAGGTTTTGACAGATGAAAAGGCAGCTTTCCTGAAGGGGCTGTGTACTCAGATTGGATTTGAAAAAGGGTTTGAAGTAAAGCAGTTTGAAGTTGGTGAAAGGGATCATATACATGCATATATATCCGCACCACCGAAACTCAGTATTACCTATTTGGTCAAGTGTCTGAAGGGTATAACAGCAAGAAAGCTCTTCGAGAAATTTCCAGAATTGAGAAATCAGCTCTGGAAAGGAGAACTATGGAATCATTCCTATTATGTGGAGACGATAGGATGTATATCAGAGGAAGTGATTCAAAAGTACATAGAACAGCAGAATAAGCAATATTGAGAGGGACGGCAGTGAAGCTATCAAAGAAGACAACCATCAGACTCAGCTCCATAGAGGCCAATATTGTCGGTCATATGAACTATGCTGCTTATAAATTATGGAATGTTCTCAACTATGAGCGCCTTTACTACAGCAAACTGGGATTTGAATCCATGCCGGACTGGTATGAACAGAAGAAGACGCATAAAACGGACATATTTGCTCGTAGCCTTCCCTCTCAGACGGCACAGGAGATTGCAAAACAGCTTGATAAAAGCTGGAAGTCATACTCCAGGCTTCTCTTAACCGAAGGTGTCAGGAATCCCCGTCCTCCGAAGTTCAAACAAGATAAGATACCCATTACATATATGCAGAACGGAATCAAACGAATGAGTGATGATACAATCCGTCTCTCGTTACCCAAAGAACTTAAAGCACATATGAGTGAGAAGTATGGAATCGATGACGACTATCTCTACCTGACAAACAAAATGTTTGCAGACATCGATAACATAAAACAGCTCAAGCTCTATCCACCGGAGGATAACAACGAGATGGAGATTATCGTCATATACGAAATCGATGACGTTGAGCCAAAGCCCGATAACGGCAATTATCTCTCAATCGATCCGGGGTTGAACAATATCCTGACCTGTTATAACAGCAAGACAGGCGAGACATTCATACTCGGTAAACAGTTGTTTTCGATTGAGCGTAAGTATCTCAAGGAGATTGGCCGAGTACAGTCTCAATGGTATTCAGAGCAGTCTAAAGCAGGTGTCAAGTATCCGAAAACGAGTAAGCATATACAGAAGCTTTACCGTAAGATGCATAACTGTCTGGATGACTACACGCACAAGATGACGCATACTATTGTGGCATACTGTGTCGACAACCACATCAATTCAGTGGTCTTAGGAGACATCACCAACATCCGCAAGAACTTCAGCAAAGGTAATGTGCTCAACCAGAAGATGCATTCGTGGCCGTTCAAGCGTATTCTGGACAAGCTCAAGTACAAGCTTGCACTGGAAGGCATAACACTTGTAATGGAGAGTGAGACATACTCGAGTCAGTGTTCTCCGCTCTCTGAAGGTGTCGGCAAAGACTATGCAGAAAAGTCAAAGCGGGTACAGAGAGGACTGTTCGTTGACGGAGATAGGCGCTGGAATGCCGATGCGGTCGGGGCATACAACATCCTCCGCCTATACAGGCAGAGGACAGGGAAGACAATACAGATGGCAGACATAGCGATGCCGTATGTATACAAAGTAGCCGTCTAGCGATAGCGGTAGAGGTGAGTGTGGATGCACCCATGGTGAGGCAACTCAACCATGATGCTTGGTAATTAAATTGCCGAGTAGTTCACAGAGGTATGGCAGTGGTATGTCGTGGCATCACTAGAGGGAATATGCAGTGCATTTCTCTTCTCCATAACGACGGCGACCCTTATCAATAACTGGTTTATCGAGAAAAAGGGGCTGGCACTCGGGATAGCCAGTGCGGCTCCCGGTCTGACAGGTGCAATCTTCAATCTTTAGATTTGGTCGATAAATTCAGCCCATGAAGATATAAAACCACAAGAGTCCCTGCGCTTCAGATTAAGCCTGCAACTGAATTTGAGATAAATTGATTGAAATGAACCCAGTGGGAACCTCTATGGAAATTAGTAGCAGTTTTTGCTATCCCCCAGAGGTGGAACAGTGGCATTGATGGCATGGTTCCATGTCTGAATATGCCACTGAAGAGAGAAAAAGGCAATATTCCCCCCTTCCCCCGTAGAGGGAGAAAATGGGAAAAAGGAAGTAAAGATAGCTGAAAGCATCAGTGAGGGATTGAGGAGTGGATGTACTCAATAATCCCCCTCTCGGAAAGAGGAATCCTGGAGCACCTGGTCATAATGCCACCACAGCAGGGACACCGGAGAACAAACATCTCTTCCTTCACATTATCTGTTTTCCGGGGCGTCTTCTGCTCTTTCGTAGCGGCTAAGGATTTTCTTGCATCAACCAGCTTTGTCCTTCTGTTGGGAACAGAGTAAAGGCCGTAATGTCTTATACGGACAAAGCCACGCCTGAGCGTGTGAATAAGGAATCTGCGGATAAACTCCACATTGCTGATGGTAAGCATCTTCTGCTTATTTCCGTCCGCATAGTCTCTGTACTGGAACGTGGTATGTGTTTCAGTAACATTGATGATTCTTGAATTGGAGATAGCAGAACGATGCGTGTAGTTGCCGATGTAGGCAAATACACCACTGGAGCCCTTGAAGGGTTCCTTGATGTAACTGATCCATTGCTTGCTGTCAGCTTCCCGCAATATTGATTTGAACTCCTTGTGGTCAAACTCAATCAGGCCCTTCTTCTCCGCCCTCCTGAGTCTCTTCAGAAGTCTCTTCTTCACTATTGCCGAAAGTGCTTTCACTGGAAATAAGTAAACATCTTCATTCCTCGTTCTCCTGGCATCCACCCACTCGCCCTCATCATTTATTCCACCGGCGGTAATAGCCATGTGGATGTGGGGATGGAAGTCCAGCTTCTGTCCCCACGTGTGGAGGATAGCTGTTATTCCGGGAGTGGCACCCAGATGTCTGGGGTTTTCACACAGCGTCAATACAGCTTCACTTGCGGTCTGGAATAACAGCGAGTAGAAAAGCTCCTTGTTGGCGAGTGCAATTGGGTTGAGATCTGCAGGTACTGTCACCACTGCATGTAGGTGAATACAGTCGAGTACAAGTCCTTCAATCTTGTTAATCCACTTTTGGTGAGCATGAGACTGACACTTGGGACACATCCTATCACGGCAGGAACAGTACGAGATGTATTCATGATTACAGTCTTCACATCTGTAAACGAATGCTCCCATCTTACTTGTCCTGCATTCCATGATGTGCTTAGCCACCCTGAGCTGCCGCGGAGTGAATGTATACGCTCTGCATGCACTCTCAAACGAAGCATTGAAGATGTCACTTACCTCATACCCTTGCCTTCGATCTTTTATTGAAGTCACGGCAGAGTACCACAGCTAATTCGGCAGGGGACATGGCGTCCTTGACGTCATAGATTTTGGCATTTCTGAGATAGATTTCCGTAGTTGCGAGGGATTTATGTCCCAGATTGGCTTGAACACGTAAGATGTTGTTTATATCCTTTTGTAACATATGCACTGCGAACGAATGTCGCAGTGTATGAGGATGGTATTCCTCAAATTTTATGTTACCCTCTCTAACAGTGTTGAAGGCGGTGGTGAAGAAGGTTTTTGCCTTGACACCGTTAATTGAGGCAGGGAATAGGGGCATTGTCCTTATTCCCTCTTTCTCTTCTTCACATACGCCTTCATATTTCGGCTTCACTTTGAGAGTATAATAATCACGTAACAGCATATATGTTGCATATGGCAGTTCGACGTTTCTTGTATGACCGCCTTTACCATTACGGATAATAAGAGTACCGCTTTCTTTTTTGTCCCTGTCTCCGATGATGTCTTTGGGCGTTATTCCCAATGCCTCGCTTCGTCTGATGCCTGTAGAGTACAGTAACAGGAAATACGTAAACGACGTAATGTCGTTGAAATGAGAGAAGAATTCTCTTATTTCATCTGTTGTCATCGCACCCTGCGGTTTCCTCTTGAGCTTACTGTTAGGCACCTGCCTGTCATCGACGTCCTGGCCGAGGACCGTCTTGAGGAAGAATTTACATGCACTGTTGTATTGGTTGATTGTCGCATTTGACAGTCTCGTGTTCTTCTTGAGATGCAGAAGCCACTTCCTCAAGTATGCTTCATTCAGTGAAGCATATTCCGCTGTCCCTGAAAACTCAGCAAACATGCATAGAATACGGTAGTACGAGTCTACGGTTCTCTCGCTCAGATCTCTCAAGAGACAGTCATCCCTGAACTTCTCGAGGATCTCCTCATTGCTCATCTTAATCATTATGAGCCTCCTTATATTTGAAATGTGCTCGAACACTCGAGCACTTCAAATTCTATAGGAGGTGAAGAATGATTAAAACAGGATATTCCTGGTAACAGTCAATCTTTCGAACCCTCGTAATTCCAAAGAGGTTCCCACGATAGTGGGTTCAGTTCAATGTGTTCAGTCTGTAAGTGGCAGTTTCACGTCTCTCCTGCTCTCTCTGTATCC
>CAVHPV010000105.1:0-4801 GCA_963638045.1 Faecalibacterium sp. CAG:74
TTCTGCTCTACCTTCTGCTCTACCTTCTGCTCTACCTTCTGCTCTACCTTCTGCTATTCCCTCAGCTACGCCTTCAGCTATTCCCTCCTCTATTGTCATTTTCATATACTGAGCATACCTAAGTTTATCACTCTGTCTCATATGGGCCTCCAGTTCATGTTTTTTCTCGTTAATCAATTCTACGAGAATTCCTCTGTCAAGACATTCGAAAATCGTCTTCTCTATCGCTTCAACACTATTTCCGTAAAGACTGGCATTTCTGTCCCTCATCTCACAGAAATCAAAAAATTCCTTTGCCCTGCCACTGCTGTTCCTACCTGTGAACACACCGACCGGAATATATGGCTTATGCAGTTCCGGAAAGCAGAGAGACGAAACATGAAACTCTTCAGGAACACTCTCCTTCCCTACATAAAAAACATACAACTCAAAGTCCGGAACGTCCAGCCTTTTTCTCCAATGTTTCCTGACCTGAAAATCAGGGACTAACAGAGGATAAAGTGCTGTGCAGTATTCCATCAACCTGTAACCGATGTTCTCCGTCCAAACCGACTGACACTCTATCAGAATGAGTTTTTTTTTCTCTGACAGTGAAGGAACAATCATTGTAGATATCATGCATGAAAAGATTCTCAATATTGACCAACCTTAAGTCATGCTGTGTTACATCAGAGTCCTCCGGATGAATGGACTTGTAGAAATCCAAAAGATAATCTTTTTTCCTGACGCAAAGAGCAAAGGCTGTATCCTTAATCCTGCCGTTAGGAATCAATTGCTCCCTGTCGATGAGTTGGCTGTAATACTCCAGCGAATTTACATGTTTATTGTCTTTTTCTGATTCTGACATTCTTACCTCCTGCTATATATAAGGTCAGCAAGTGGTCTTTTTTGTCAAAAAAGGAAACATATGCACATAATATTGTATTTTATGAAATCTATTATTACATCATCTTTGAGAACATTTTTTGTTCTTAACCGTAAAAAATGTACTCATCACTTGTGAAAACAGCAAAATAAAAAAAAATCTACAATTTTTTTCTCAACTTCTGAAAAGATTCTTTGCGTTCACGGCATAAAGAACTATGTAAGAACAAGAGAAAACACATCATCATCAAGCTGGGCAAGGATTATTCCATCTGTCTCAAACAATCTCAAGGAAGAAACAAATCCCCGGCACAATATGATGACGAGAAGAGAAGCACGCTTCCCTTCCATCGTCTGCAATGCATCAGCAAAGGCACAGTTGATACAGAATGTGAAACTCCTTGAGAGAGCTGTTCTGAAAAACCTTATTCCTGTCGCAAGTGCTTTCCTTCGGAGAGGAATTCCTATTTTCCCCATCCTCATCTCAATGTTTCAGCGCACGATGGCAAAGTCTCTCGCTCTAAAAAATCCACTCTCGAAATGGCATCATCCAATTGAGGATAAATGTACATACATGCAGATAGCATGTTATCGATTACACACAGTATTCGCATTGTATCAGAATTCTCCGGCAAGTGCCTCCAGCTGTGAGAGGGATTTTTCATTGAGAGCGCTCATTATCGTTACATTGTGCTCCGCCCATTCGATATCCTTGCTCTTCTCAAACATGTCCTTCATTATCCTTGCCGCCACCGGTCCCCATGAGCCGTTTTCTATAAGTCCTATCTTCCTTTTCTGATAGAAACGATGTGTCAATTTCTCAATGAATGTCCTCATTGGCGGGAAGATATCGCCATCATATGTTGTAGTGGCAAGAATGAGGTTGCTGTGTCTGAATGCTGATGCCACAGCGTATGAAAGATCACATCTTGCCAGATCAAAACATTCGACGCTTCTTCCCTTCTCTTCCAGCATTGCGACAAGTCTCTTCACAGCTTTCTTTGTATGGCCGTAGACTGAAGTGTATGCAACAGTTATCCCATCATCCTCTGGTGTGTATGATGACCACTTGTCATAAAGGTCAATGTAATAACCGAGATTATCTCTGAGAACGGGACCATGAAGCGAACAGATTATCCTAATGTCAAGAGCAGAAGCCTTCTTGAGGAGGTTCTGTACCATGGTTCCGTATTTTCCCACTATACCGATGTAATAGCGTCTTGCCTCCTTCGCCCAGTCTTCATCACAATCTCTGAGGTCGTTCGCAATGAATGAGCCGAAACCGTCAGCAGCGAATAGAACCTTATCTCTAGAATCATAGGTAACCATAACTTCCGGCCAGTGAACCATTGGAGCTGCAACAAAGCAAAGGGTATGCTCACCAAGCGGGAACGAATCACCGTCCTTTATAACAATCTGCCTTTCGGCATAATCCGTGTTGAAGAAATTCCTCATCATTCCGAATGCTTTTGCCGATGAGATAATCTTCGCCTCTTTGTACTTCGACATGAATGCGGTAATGCCACCTGCATGGTCAGGTTCCATATGCTGGACGACAAGATAGTCCGGATTCCCGTCTCCGAGTTCCCTCTCAATGTTCTCAAGCCACTCAGGGGCAAAGTCTTCCTCGACAGCATCCATTACGAGGCTGAGGCCATCACTCTCTATGAGATAAGAGTTGTACGACACCCCCCTCTCCACACGATACTGGTCTTCAAATAGGTCAACCTTATGGTCATTTACACCAATGTATTTTATATCTTCTGTAACGTTCATGCTTTCTTCCTTTACTATCAGTAAATATTATTGATAACTTCACCCAAGCTCAATATTATTTCCTTCACTTCCAGGATTTTTCACTATACAATTTTCCTATGGAAAAGAAAGAATACAAAATCACACCCCTCAACCAAACACCCAGAAGTCCGGATGAACTTCTCTCCGGAGCGTTCAATGATGAAATAAAGGGGAGGATGGAAGCGGTGATAGAGTGTGAAGGCCCCATCAGGGAAAGCCTGATGTATAAACGAGTTCTCAACTCATATTCCCTCTACAAGAACGGTGTTCTACTCAATGGTCTTCTTACCTCACTGAGTTCATCCCTTTCCTTCCCTGTCACACTGGATGTCGGATCAGAGAAGGTCTTCCATACAGGAGAAGACGAAGACTACTTCAGACCCACTCCACTTGGGGAGACACGCTACTCCTACCAGATTCCGGACAGAGAGGGAACCAATGCCATTCTTTATATCCTGGAAAACGGAGACAAACATTCTTACACCAGAAGTGAGCTCTACAGGCTCTTCATGGCTGAGATGGGTTACCTCAGGAGTGGAGACAGGATAGAGGAACTTTTCGGGAATGCATTGAAGGACGAAAGGATAAAACGCAGTGGCAACGGCAGAATTATCAAATGAAGATTATTGCCGGATAACTCAAAATATGGAAATTTTCCGCCTTTTACCTCAAATTTTTCTTTACAAATCAACTTTTCACCATAATACTGGATAGACATAGGAGATTATTATGCTCATTAATTTGAAAAAGAAACCAAAAATAGTTGAGAAGAACGTGGCACGTTGCAGGGAAAAGGGTATTACTCTGCCTACATTTGCTCAGATGAAAGACCCAAGCCTTATTCCACAGGAAATTAAGGACAAACTCAAGGATGTCGGACTCTGGGATGTCAACCCGCTCAACTTATATAGAATCAACTGGCACAACGAACCTGTAGAGAAAGGTGGACAGTTCGGTGATGTAAACTTCATCGAAATCCCGCAGAAGATCACAGGAACAAAGGCTAAGATTTACGCTCTGGCTGGAAAATTCTTCCCATGCGGAGTACATAAGGTCGGTGCAACGTATGCTTGTCTTGCTCCGGCACTTGTGACAGGTAATTTCGATGCTGTTGAGCAGCAGGCTGTCTGGCCGAGCACAGGTAACTATTGCCGTGGCGGTGCATATAACTCTGCACTCCTCGGATGCAAGAGCATTGCCATCCTTCCTGAAGATATGTCACAGGAGAGATTCAACTGGCTCAAGACAGTCGCAGGCGAGATCATCGCTACTCCCGGCTGTGAGTCAAACGTCAAGGAAATCTTCGACAAGTGTCATGAACTTGATGCTCAGAGAGGAAAGCACATTGTCATCTTCAACCAGTTTGAACAGTTCGAAAACTATCTCTGGCACTATGAGGTAACCGGTTCCGCTATTCTTGAAGTCATCAAGAAACTCGGAATCAAGCCGGAGAACGTCCGTGGATACGCTTCATCAACAGGTTCAGGCGGAACACTCGCTGCAGGCGACCATCTCAAGAAGGTCTATCCGAACATCAAGATCGCTGCCGGTGAGGCTCTCCAGTGCCCGACACTCCTCAGAAACGGTTTCGGCGCCCACAGAATCGAAGGTATCGGAGACAAGCACGTTCCATGGATTCACAACGTTAAGAACACTGACATGATCTGTGCTATCGACGACCAGGATTGTATGGATATCTACCGCCTCTTCAACGAGAAGGAAGGCATAGAGTATCTCAAGTCGATCGGTCTCAGCGACAAGGAACTCGACAACCTGAAGCTCTTCGGAATTTCAGGTATCGGCAACATGCTCTCCGCTATCAAGATGGCAAAGTACTATGAGATGGACGAGGATGACGTTGTCTTCACAATTCTTACAGACAGCTCTGTCATGTACACATCACGTCTCAAGGA
Organism: Faecalibacterium sp. CAG:74; assembly: GCA_963638045.1. Taxonomy (GTDB): domain Bacteria; phylum Spirochaetota; class Spirochaetia; order Sphaerochaetales; family Sphaerochaetaceae; genus Ornithospirochaeta. Next base: position 4,575 of record CAVHPV010000105.1, read on the forward strand.
GCTTGATGAGCAGCAGGGCAAGTTCTCTCTCATGGAAGCCGCAAGAGTTCACGCTGCTGCACTCATGCACCAGACAAGGGAAAATGCTCTTGAGCTTACATATTATGAAAGACTCCGCGTACACAACCTCAAGTATTACACATGGGTTGAGCAGCAGGGTAAGACATACGAGGAACTCAACAGACAGTGGTATGACAGAAACTACTGGACAGATATTCCTAAGATGA
>CAVHPV010000106.1:0-4712 GCA_963638045.1 Faecalibacterium sp. CAG:74
TGATTACCTTACACTTTTCAAAAAGAAATGGGAAGTCCCTTTTTTAAGTTTTTTACAAATTTCATCATTTTTTTTAATATTTTTTTCTTATTTTCTTATATTTAATAAAGATAGCATTAAAAATAATCACATCTTCACTTTTTCCATATTTATATTACCTTATATAATGGAGGAAAATATGAACATATTGGTTATTGCAGGCAGCCCGCGTAAGGGTATGTATTCGGATAGGATTGCAGAAATAATACAAAAAAAGACTGGAGGCAAGATAGTATACCTCAGGGAAAAGAACATCGGACCATGCCATGCCTGTGAATATTGCCATGATATTAGAAAGGGAGAATGTATCCAGAAGGACGATATGTCAGAGCTATATGCTGATTTTAGGAGGGCAGATACAATCGTACTTGTCTCCCCTATATACTGGTGGCAGGTTACAGCACAGATGAAGACCTTCATAGATAGACTTTACGCACTCGGAGAAGATGACTGGAAAGGCAGAAAGGCCGTGGTTATCCTCAACGGCGGTGCCGAAGATGACGATGTAGAGTTCAAGATACTTCACGATGTCTTCAAGGAAATGTTTGATTATCTTGGAGTTGAGTACTCTTTCCTCGGTATCGGAACATCCTCAGAAGAGGATTGGAAAAAGAAGCAGAATAAACTCTCAAAATTCATAGACGCATCCTTTCCTTCTTTATGATATACTCCCGTTAAGGAGAGTTTATCATGGCGGTATTGGTTTTCGGTTCTATAAACATTGACAGGACATTCAAGCTCCCCCATACACTTCTTATCGGTGAGACACTTCTCTCATCTTCGCTTTCAATGCAGGCAGGCGGAAAAGGGGCCAATCAGGCGGTAGCTCTTGCAAAGGCCGGGACAGAGACATATATTGCAGGGACAATCGGCTCCGACGGCATCTGGATCAGGGACCAATTGAGGGAATATGGTGTAAACACTTCCCTCCTTAATATAAAAGATGGCTGCTACACAGGAACAGCCACAATCCTCCTTGACAACGAAGGACGTAATTCGATTGTACTTTATGGAGGAGGCAATAGGGAGAATGACAGGAAATACATTTCTGATGTTCTCTCTCATTTTCAAGAGGGAGACTGGGTTGTCCTGCAAAATGAAATCAATAACCTTAATTTGATTATTGCCAAAGCAAAAGAGAAAGGGCTTAAAATCTGTCTCAACCCTTCACCTTTTGAGGAAGAGTTGCTTTCCCTCCCATTTAGCGATATTGATCTTATCGTACTCAATGAGGTTGAAATGCAACAGCTTACAGGAGAAAAGATAGAAGACAATATTGATGCATACAAAGACAGGTTGAATACTCTTTGCAAAAGATATCCCGCCTCCATGGTACTCCTTACTCTCGGAGAGAAAGGTTCTCTCCTAAAAAAACCATCATCTGACCTCATCCTCTATGAACCTATTGTGAAGACTGCTGTCAAGGATACGACTGCAGCGGGAGACACATTTCTGGGCTATTTCCTCTCTTCTGTTATTTGCGGAAGAACAGATAAGGAGGCGATGAAGAATGCAACCAATGCTTCCAGCATTGCCGTGTCACGTCCGGGTGCGATGGACTCAATTCCATTCAAAGAGGAGCTTGAGCCTTGACTAAAAGTCCTAAATCGTACAATATAAGTATGATATAGGACTAAATATGAAACTTAACAGAGAAAAAGACTTCAAACGCTACAACATTCTTGCATGGGGAACTGACTCGCTTTACCATAAAATCTCCCTGAGATTTGGTCTCACCGACAGCGCAGTCAATATTCTCTATCTTCTCTGTTACCAGGACAATTCCGCCCTGCTATCAGACATTGTCCGCTACTCAGGTCTCCAGAAACAGACAATCAATTCCTCTCTCAGAATCCTTGAAGATAAGGGCCTTGTAACAATGGACAAAGTGAACGGCAAAATGAAGTGCGTGACTCTTACTGACAAAGGCTCTGAACTCTGCTCCAAGACTGTTGCCCATCTCATTGAGTGGGAGAACAAGGCGCTATCGCTTTTCAGTGATGATGAGCTGAAGCTCTTTCTAACTTTGATGGAAAGATACCTTATGTCAATGAAGGAGAGCCTTAATTCATTCTCGCCGGACATTCCTCCAGAAAAATAAGCCTCCACATCAACGGTTTGTTCTTATCTTCCTCAACTTGAGGAATGTCTTATTACGTTTATTTTACTGGTATAAAAAATGAATCTTAGTATTTCTGACAGATTTAATTACTCACGTCTTTTAAAATTCACATTTCCATCTGTGATGATGATGCTCTTTACTTCAATATATATCATCGCTGACGGCTTCTTCGTTTCGAATTTTATCGGCAAGACTGCACTGGCCTCCGTCAATTTTGCATACCCTGTTTTGATGATCCTGGGTTCCATCGGCTTTATGTTCGGCACTGGTGGCTCTGCATTGATAAGCAAAAAACTGGGAGAACAGAAGAATGATGAGGCAAACAACATCTTCTCATTCATTGTCGTATTCTCAATTCTTCTGGGAATCATTCTGACTGTACTCGGACTCCTTTTCATGGAAAAGATAGCTTATGCAATGGGTGCAAGAGGGGAGCTTCTCGAGAACACCACAATTTACGGAAAGATAATACTCACATGCCTTCCGTCATATATCCTCCAATATGAGTTCCAATGTCTCTTTGTGACGGCAAACAAGCCCAGACTGGGTCTTTATGTCACTGTCGCTGCAGGTCTTACGAATATATTATTCGATTATCTTCTAATATGTGTCTTCCATACCGGAATTGTAGGGGGGGCTGCGGCAACAGCACTCAGCCAGCTTGTAGGAGGAATGATCCCCCTTGTCTACTTCATACGTAAGAACACTTCACTTTTAAGGCTTAATTTACATTTCAAATTCGACGGAAAGAGTCTTATAAAGACTGTTACAAACGGTTCATCAGAGTTCATGAGCAATGTTTCGTCGAGCATTGTAGGCGCAGTATACAATCTCCAGCTTTTGAAGTATTCAGGAGAGGACGGACTTGCTGCATACTCAATCATCATGTATGTAGGAATCATCTTCATGTCACTCTTTATCGGCTATTCAGTGGGGTCGGCACCTGTAATCGGATATAACTACGGAGCCGGAGACAGACAGCATCTCAAAAGCATAGTAAAGAAGAGCTTTGTTATAATCTCCATTCAGTCATTATGTATGATCATCCTTTCATATACTCTCGCCCGCCCGCTCGGACTGGTCTTCGTTTCATACGACAAAGAGCTCTTAGAGTTTACAATTCATGCATTCAGGCTCTATGCAATCTCTTTTCTTTTCTGTGGTTTTTCAATATTCTCGTCTTCGCTCTTCACTGCTTTGAACAATGGAGTTGTCTCTGCCTTGATTTCATTTCTGAGAACCCTTTTCTTCCAGCTTGTCTGTGTCCTTTTTATTCCGATAATTCTGGGGACAGACGGGATATGGTTGGCAACTGGTGTTGCAGAGCTTTTATCACTCATCTTCTCGATATCACTTGTGCTTGTGTACAGAAAAAGATACGGCTATTGATTATAAAGGCCCCGGGATAACACCTGGGGTCTTTTCTCAATATCCTTGAGGATTCTTTTTCTGCCAGTTCCATGAAGAAAGGCACATATCATAAAGATTATACCTCGCCTTCCAGCCCAGCTCCCTCTCAGCTTTAAGCGGGGATGAATAACATTCGGCAATATCTCCAGGCCGACGTTGGACAATCCGGTACGGGATCTTTACGCCACTTGCCTTCTCGAAGGTTTTCACGACATCAAGGACAGAGTAGCCTTTTCCCGTTCCGAGATTATATACAGCCACCCCGCAATTATCTCTGATGGCCTTGAGGGCCTTGACATGGCCGTCAGCAAGGTCCATCACATGGATGTAATCCCTCACTCCTGTCCCGTCATGGGTCGGGTAGTCATTGCCATAGACACTCAGCTCCTTTCTCTTTCCTACAGCAACTTGAGTTATATAAGGCATGAGGTTATTGGGAATACCGTTCGGATTCTCACCGATTAGGCCGGAAGGATGAGCCCCGATAGGATTGAAATATCTTAAAAGAACAATATTCCACGGCTTAGGCTCCCCGTTCTTTATATCTGCCGTATGCATTGATATAAGGATGTCCTCAAGCATGCTCTTTGTCTCTCCATATGGATTGGTGCATTTTCCCTTAGGACATTCCTCTGTAATCGGAATCTCTTTGGGATCCCCGTAAACAGTAGCAGAAGAAGAGAAGATAATGTTCTTAACTGAGTGCTTACGCATCACATCCAGGAGTGTCAGTGTCCCTGTTATATTATTGTCATAATACTCCCATGGTTTTATGACGCTCTCCCCTACTGCCTTAAGACCTGCAAAGTGGATGACACAGTCAATATTGTTCTCCCTAAAGACCTTCTCAAGTCCTTCCCTATCCCTGATATCACAATAGTAGAAAGGAACCTTTGCACCGAGAATCTCCCCGACTCTATCGAGTGCCTTAATATTCGAATTTGAAAGATTGTCCAATACAATGACATCCTCTCCTGCTTCTTTAAGAGCAATCACTGTATGGGATCCGATATAGCCGGCACCACCTGTTACCAGAATATTCATTTCTCCTCCTGAATCCATTTTTCTTAGATTGTACGGACAAAAAAAGGTTATGTAAAGAAATCTGTAATGTTAAGAAGCGCCTGAGCTCGAGAAATAA
>CAVHPV010000107.1:0-4145 GCA_963638045.1 Faecalibacterium sp. CAG:74
TAGTTACCGCCACGAGTTATCCTCTCTTTCTTTAGTCTACAGTAATAATATCATATGAAAAGAAGAAAGGGACAAGTCAATGAAGTTATTTGTGTCCAAGATTTTTCATAGGCTGCCTCTTCCATAAAGTTCTTACTGTACAAAATTGATAATCCCTATCCTCAGATTCTTTCTTGACTCAAGTGAACCCGCACAAACACCATAATCCTTTTTCATAGGTTAAACCATCGAGAATCATTACGTATTCTCTACTAAAATCTTCAATCCCATCATGCAAGCAACATTCAGCACCTTATCTATTTCAAGTGTAGGCTTTCCTCTCTCAAGTTCAGAGATAAATCTTGTACCAACCCCGGAGAGCGATGCACACTCCGTTTGCGTCATACCACACTCTTTGCGCTTTTTGCTGATTAGCTTCCCTATATCTTCTGATGTCTTTACAATCATAATTCAAACGATATATTACCGTACGGGAATAAAACCAAACACATTGATAATCCTCCCCTTTCCCTCATTTATCGCAAAAGAAAAATATCCCCTCTTTTCTGTTTTTACCTTATAATCAAGTTATGGGAAAGGCAATTCTCCTTGCGCTTAGTGCGGCGCTCTGCTACTCAATCAATATACCTCTATCCAAACTCCTTCTTGTGACGGTCCAGCCATGCATGCTTGCCGGCCTCCTCTATCTGGGAGCTGGAATCCCAACAGGAGTAATTTTCCTCATGGGACGGGAGAAGAGAAGAAAGCTCACCCGGACGGATCTTCCCTATGTCACGGGTATGATCCTCCTCGATATAGCAGCACCGGTACTCATGATGCTCGGTCTTATGGGAACTTCAGCGGGCGTCGCAACACTCATCAGCAACTTTGAAATAGTAGCAACATCCCTGATTGCTTCAATTATCTTTCATGAATCCATTTCAGGAAGAGGCTGGACAGCAATATCACTTATAACCATTTCAACAATGATGCTCTCATTCTCTTTTGATGAAAGGATTACCGTATCCCAACCTGTCATTCTCATAGTGGTGGCAACGATAGCATGGGGATTCGAGAACAACTGTACCAGGATGATTTCATCCAGGAACACCTTTGAGATAGTCTTCATTAAGGGTGTATTCTCCGGTTCATGCTCGATAATCATCGCCCTTATCTGTGGCGAGTCATTCCCCGAACTCAAGTACATGCTCTACACTCTCCTGCTCGGAGCTGCAGCATACGGCCTCAGCATCCTCCTCTACATAAAAGCCCAGAATATAATAGGAGCCAGCAGAACCAGCTCCTTCTATGCAACGAACCCCTTCCTGGGGGCTGTTCTCTCCTTCTTCATACTTAATGATTCACTCTCTAAGGGGTATATCACAGCCCTCATAATAATGATGGTTGGGACACTCCTGATGGTAAGTGACACATTGAAAGCTAGATAAAGAAGACCGTATTATCCTTTCTCGGAGCAGCTTGCAACTTCTTTTCCCCGTTATAGTACCCCAGTGCTATATTCCCCACACCGACATACTCATCTTTAATTCCAAGCGAAGAAAGAAGCTCTCTCCCCCACTCTGACTCAAGCTCCTCTTTGGCCCTGTGCACCCAGCATGATCCGAGACCGAGTGAAGTAGCAGCAATCAGCATGTTCTCAATTGAAGCAGCTCCGTCAAGAAGAGCTGTCGGGCTTTCTTTCCTGCCGGCAACAAGAATAACAGCGGAGGCGCCGTAGAACGGATCAAATCCATCTGTCTTCCCCATCACCCCGGCATTGATCTTCCTAAGATTGCGGAGTGTGTCCTTGTCCTCAATCACGATGATAATCCTGTCCTGTCTGTTCGATGCGGACGGTGCATAAAGACCAGCATTAACAATCTCCTCAAGCTTTTCTCTTTCAACCTTCCTCGAATCAAACTGCCTTACGGACCTTCTATCAAGTATTGTTTTTACTGTCTCGTTCATATTATTTCTCCTATACCCCGAATTTAACTTTTATCCTCCTGAAAGGAAAGAAAAATATAAGAACTGTCTCTTCTTTTTTTACGATGGTGAATATACTGAAAACCATGAAAGATATAAACATAACAATAATAGGTGGAGGAAGTAGGCTCTGGGCCATTTCCTTCATGAAAGATCTCACCCTCAGTGAGGAGACACATGGCACTGTCACACTCTATGACATTGATCCGGTAATGAGCAAAAACAACGTGGATGTCGGTAACCGTATGCTTAAAATAAACAAGCAACAAGGAAGGTTCATATACAGGGCGGAGGACAGCCTTGAAAAGGCACTGGATGGTGCTGACCTCGTCATAATCGCAATAGAACCCGGGAGGATAGAATGTCGGAAGGCAGATCTTCTCCTTCCTGAGGAATATGGTATATTCCAGACTGTTGGGGACACGACAGGACCTGGGGGACTCATCAGAGCAAAGCGTGCCCTTCCGCTCTTCTTTGACTTTGCACGTGCAATTGAAAAGGTATGCCCCAAGGCATGGGTAATCAACTACACAAATCCTATGACTCTCTGCACTGCTGCACTCTATAAGGCTTTTCCCGGCATAAAGGCCTTCGGATGCTGTCATGAAGTTTTCCATACAGAGGACCACCTGTGTAAGATTGTCAAAGACAGATACGGTATACTTCCCTCTCGCAGGGACCTCGATGTCGATATAACTGGTGTCAATCACTTCACATTCATGACAAGGGCATACTGGCAGGGACATAACCTCTTTGATGAAATTGATAAAATAGTGAATGACCCTCTCACATTCTCAGACCATACTGAAATTGCAAAAGAGAGAGAAAGAAATGAGAAGTGGTTCGAATGCGACTCTCTTGTCGCCTATACATTCTACAAGGCCTTTGGGGTGCTTGGTGCCGCAGGCGACAGACACCTGTCAGAATTTGTCCCATGGTTCCTCTCTGATGAAAAGTATCTCAATTCACTCGGTGTCGTACGCACACCTTACTCATGGAGAGTGAAAAATGACAGAGAAAAGAAGGCAAAGGTATTTACAGATGAGGAGCTTATCGCCTCTCCAAGTGGCGAGGAGGGTGTAGATATAATGCTTGCACTCCTCAATGGAAACAGCCTCAAAACAAACATGAATATGCCGAACAGAGGACAGGTCAGCTTCCTCCCCGAGGGAAGGATAGTCGAAAGCATGGGCCTTCTGACAGAGGACAGGGTCTCCCCGATAGTGTCATCCAATCCTCCACTTGCCGTACAGAATCTCATAAGACGTATCTCAGATGAGCAGGAAGTTGCACTTGAAGCCATCTGGAACGATGACGATGAGGCACTTTTCTCTGCTTTTCTGATGGATCCGCTTGTGAATATCCCGGTAGACAGGGCACGGAAACTCTTTCTAAGGATGCTTGATGAGGGAAAACTTCAATATTAACTTTACTTACCGTGGAGAGACAGAGTTTCTTCCACGGTATTTTTCAAAGCGTCAGAATTTTCCTTATGTACGTTTTCAAAATGCACCTTCACTATCCTCACAAATCTCGCATGGAGAAACTCCATGTGATAATCTGTGTATTATGAACTACCAGCCACATGTGGGTGACTTCGTCGTCCTATGGAAGGGGTACTCTGCCATTATATTTATAAAGGCAGCTCACCACTCAATTGGTAACTATTCAGTCACCCCTAAACGAGGACACTAGCCAATAGAGTATCTGCTGTTCCGTTAAGGACAGCTTTTATCATGTCTGATCTGCTAATACCGTTCTTCTGAGCTGTATCGAGAACTGTCGTAACTGCAGCATAGTCATCCAATCCTCCTGATGTTCGGAAGGTTTTTGAGACAGCTTTACGGATTTTTGAACCTCGAAGACTTCGCTCGCTTCTTAATGCGAAATTTCGCATTAGAATCGTTATGCGCGGTTTTGGAAAATGCGCGGATTTTCAGACGGCCATTGCAACATAAGGAGTTATAAGCTCGAGTCTCTTAATTTCCGCGCATTTTATTTTCCCGTTGTACCATTCATACAGAGCCCTAAGGAGGGGCTGCGTATGGATAAACACTACACGGATTTAGCTCAAAAGCTAAGCAAAACGAAGCAAATTGGACAGAATGGGAGGAATTATGAATCCCTCATTAACTCCACGATGTCGCAGTTTGCATCTTACCTTGATGAGAATAGGCTCG
>CAVHPV010000108.1:0-4107 GCA_963638045.1 Faecalibacterium sp. CAG:74
TTCCTGTTAAGAGCGTTCTATCGCTGACTTTGGAGGCCTTAACTTAATGACATTGGTCTCATAGTCTATAAGAAAAACCATCTCAGCCAGGCCATTCTGCGGTGTGAACTTGATTCCGTCCACCATCCAGTTATAAACCTTATGAAGAGTGGCGAAATCACTCTCGGCACCAGCAAGACGCACAGTATCATAAAGAGTATCCACTTCTTCCGGAAGCAAAGAATGATTCGTCTCGGAAACAAACTCCTTGAAATCCTCCTTAAGCAAGACCTCCCCGAGAGTTCGGTTTATCTGATTACCTGCCGTGTATGTCCATCCGGCATCTACAAGCATAGCAATGAATGCCGACTCATATTCAGACTCGCAGTAATATCCATTGAAATTCTTGAGCTTCGCCACTTCCCGTTCCCCCTCTATTTCCCTGCCTCTTCAATAGAGCCTTTGATAAGTATAGGGCATATGTCCTTGATCTGAGCCTTAAGTTTTTCGTTGATTAACTTGCGTTCTTCGCATGATTTATAAATATTAACGATGGATTTTTGAACATCAATACTAGGAATGGGAATACGTACCTCCTCCATATCACTGTATTCGAAAAATTCATGAGCACTCCCCTTAGACATATACCTAGCATATCTATCAAATTCTGAGCGTTTAAACCACATCATCAAATATTCAGGAAGAAGTTTATCTTTATGTTTTATTTCAAAAACCTGATATGCAGACGAGACGACGCAATCCTCTCCAGAGCGAAAGGCAATTGATATTTTATCACCATTCCTTGTCGTTGCACGATTGTATGCAAACTGCCCTGTTCTAACTATTTTTGCGTTTCTTTCTGCATCGGCAATCTGTTTTGGTGTAGAAAAAGTTTTTTCTATAGTTATCCCCTGTGCCAGTTTTATAGTTAAGTTGGAATTTCTTACATCAATTGCTTCAATATATGGTTTTAATGCTTCGCAAGGTAATCTTCGCCTTAATCCCTCTATATACCCGTCACACGTAAGCTTCAAATCATCCAAGCCCCGCTCGTAGCTCTGCTGGTTGGCAACCATGGCTTTGTAGATATCAACATACTTCTGCTGAATATCAATAGGGGGAAGATTCAGCTCGATATCACAAAAAACATCCCAGTCGAGGTTGGAACGAATACTTCCATCACTACAGAATGCACCATATCTGTCCATTTCCGCAGAAAGGAACCTCATGAAGAAGTATAAAGGTAAGACTTTATTTGTTTCAGTAACCTCAAAAGTAGTATACGCAGGAGAAACCAGAATCGGAGAATCTTTCATATACATAGAGATTCGAATACACACATCTCTTCCTGTCTGCATTCCACTGTATACAAAACGATTTTTCCTTACAAGTTTGTACTTGGCCTCATCTAATCCCACTGTATCTGCAACTGTAGGCATGAATTCTTTATTTATGTTAATACCGTAAAAGTCGCGTATTCCAATATTATTTCTTTCATCAAGAGGGGTTATTAATTCGCCTATTCGGTATTTACTCAATCCCATATCCTATCCCCTTGAATGCTTCTTCCAGCATCTGCTGGGATTTCTTTTCCTGCTGAAGGATATCCTTCATCTCTTTCTGGATGCGTGACATTTCCTTTTCGTAGTCTATGTCTAAGTCATGGTCGATGAACTCGATGTATTTGCTTGGCGTTAATGCCCAGTTGTTTTCCTCTATTTCCTTGATGGATACACTGCGGTAAAGCTCCGGCACTTCGTAGTTCCTGCCGTCAGTTCCTTCACTCTGCCATCTGTGATAGATATCGGCAGCACGATTAATCTGCCCGGAATCAAGTGTGACTTTCTTCTTATTTTCATTCTTTACCGGATTCTCCGTCCATGTTCTGAGATCCATGAAGAGAATTTCATGTTCTCTGTTACGGAGCTTCCTTTCATGAAATTTCCCGCCCTTCTTGTTCTGGTTCAGAATCCAGAGAGTGACGCTTATGTCGGTTGTAATGAAGAGCTCCCTCGGAAGGACAATGATAGCCTCAACCTTGTCGTTCTGGATGAGTTTCTTCCTTATCTCAACTGTATCGCTGTCGTTGAGAGCACCGTTGGCAAGGAGAAAACCGGCAACACCTGTCTGTTTTTTCATATGTGACAGCATATGAAGAATCCAGGCATAGTTTGCATTGCTCTCCGGAGGAATCTGATAATCTGCCCACCTCGAATCACTTGCCAGGCTCGGGTCATACCAATTCTTCAGGTTGAATGGAGGATTGGCCATGATGTAGTCGAAGTAGAGACCCTTATGAAGGTCATTGAGGAATGTTGAGTCACTTGTCTCTCCGAGGTTGTGGCTTATTCCCCTGAGAGCAAGGTTCATCTTTGCAAGACGGTATGTCGCAGGTTCCTTCTCCTGTCCGTAGACATTTATCCTGTTGATATCACCCTGTTTGGATTTCACAAGTTCAGCACTCTGGATAAACATACCACCGGAACCGCAGCACGGATCATAGAGAGTGCCATCGTACGGCTCAATCATTGATGCAATAAGCTGTACAACATCATGAGGAGTATAGAATTCCCCTTCTTCCTTTGTTGCGTTGACGGCAAATTCCTTCAGAAAATACTCATATACGTGGCCAATCAGGTCCTTCTCTTCCCCGAACTGCTTATGGCTGATTTTGTTTACTTCATCGAGAAGTTTCTTTATGTCATTGGGTGCCAGATTGCGAGTAGTGAATGTTCCCTCGATAAAACATCCCTTGAGCTGTCTAGACTCTGTCGCTATGCTGTGGAGAGCGTTATCAAGCGTCACATTCAACATCGGTGCGGGAGTATTGATTATTGTAGCCCATCTGGCTTCTGGTGGAAGATTGTATGTCCCGTCAGTAAATGTTGCATCGTCAAAGAATGCGGCTCTGATATCCTCATCATCCGGATTCAACCCTTCCTCAATCAACCTCTTTCTGAGTTTCTCTATACCATCCTCATACTTTTCACCGATAAAACGCAGAAAGACAAGCGTCAGCATCATATCTCGCTTCTCAAAAAACGAGCCGGAATTACGTGCTGCCCGCAGAATATCTCTGCACTTGAAAAGTATAGCGTCCAGGTTTATCTGATTCTCGGTACTGTTTTTCTTCTTTGCCATTATTCCTCCGAGGGTTCTTCTCTTCCAGAGTCAATGAACTCTTGAATTTCGGCTCACCAATCAAAGCCCCCTCTTTGAAGTATATCTGATTTCCTGGCTATTTAAGTACACTATTTCTTTTTTTCTACAAAGATTTTCATCGTGTCCGTAACAGTTCACCCCTAGGGGAACCTAAAATTCACGACAAGTTGGCCATCTTTTGAAATTTCAGGATGGCCTTTTCCTATAAATGGGGGTAGAATCAAGTCAGGTTTTATTGCTGAGGGGCGAAGATGTTTGTCCGAGAGGAAGCTATTTTCTCGAGCGAAGAGAAGATAGGCATCTTTCGCTTCTTGCATGTTCTTATGACGCTCAAGATGTCACAGCAGATTTCTCTTCCGGACTTCTGCCTGAAACCTCCAGTAGCCTTTGTCCTCGACTTGAAGATCCTGATGTCGGATTCGCTTCTTAATGCGAAATTTCGCATTAGAATCGGAAATACTCCTACGAGATTATAGAGCTTGCAAAGAAAATCTCTGAAAAATAGGGGGAACGGGGTGACAAAGGCTGAAAGCAGATACTTCAATACCGCAAGGAAGATTGACGAAGCATTCATTCTTCTTCTGGATTAGAAGGACTATGAATACATATCGATTATGGATATCTGCTGTAAAGCCGGAGCCAATCGCACAACATTCTACCTCCATTACGAGAACATAGGTGACCTGGCAGGAGAAAGCGTCGAAAATCTGATAAACAACTTCCTGGAATACTATCCCGGCCACAATACAAAAGATGTCTTAAAGGACATTGCATCCGGCGACAAGGAGAAACTGGTTTTTCTCACGCCGGAATATCTTCTGCCTTTCTTGAATTTCATAAAGAACAACAGGAAGCTCTTCAGCATCGTTCTCGATGAAGGAAGAGTATTCAACATAATGAGGCCTTCAATGACCTCTTCAAGTATATCCTTAATCCCATATGCGCCCTCTTCGAGATTTCAACAGA
>CAVHPV010000109.1:0-4004 GCA_963638045.1 Faecalibacterium sp. CAG:74
AAAAGAAGTTTGAGGATGCCGTCAATCCTCATCTTTCGAATCCCGATATCAGCGAAATGATCAATGGAAAGTCTATCTGCGCTTCTTTGCTCGAATTGGGTGGCGGTATTCTTTTGAGCTCTGTAAGAACATTATTGAACGACAAAGCTGCCCAGTCCCTTGAGGAGATATGCAGCATCGGGATTGAAAAATCCAAGAGTCGTTTGAAGAAGAGAGACTGATAATGGCCCTCTATTACAGCCTTCAGGTATATAAGGATGTGTATGCACTTGTGCTGCGCCTCTTTCAATATACGAGGGATTTTCCCAAGGAATACAAATACTCGCTCGGGGAGGATATCAGAAGAGACAGCGTGATACTTGTGAGGTCGATATACAGAGCAAACAAGTCTTATGATAAGTCTCAGGATCTCGAGGCATTTCTCGATGACTTTGAAGTTTTGAAGTTCGAAGTAAGACTGAGCATGGATCTTCACCTGTTGAGTATTAAACACTTTAGTGAGATTTCCACCCTTATGGATACCATCGGGAAGGAGATAAACGGCTGGAAGAAGGCCGTGAGATAGCCGGAGTTCCGTCTGTTACGGTGGGCGGGAGCGGGCTTGGCTTAGCAAAAAGCGTAAAGGAGGAGTCTCGTAAGAGGTTAGTAGGTCTCTTGGGAAATGCTTCTTTTGAGATAATACTTCCTCCTCTTTGGTCGAGTTCAGAGAGCAGCAACAACAACGCGTGGAAACAGAACTTCAACAATGGGAACCAGAACAACAACAATCGCAACAACAATAACTATGTGCGTCCCATCAGGGTTTTTGCTGAGCCTGCAGGAGAGTCGAATCTCCTGCTTTTGATTCTATTGGAGATGTAATGGCCGAGTACGATCTTTTCATTGATGAACCGATTACGATAGAGGAGCTTTTCGAAGCCTACTATGACTGCCGTAAAAACAAGCGGACGACGGCGAGTGCTCTTTCGTTCGAACTTGATCTCGAGCATAATCTGGCTGTTCTTCTTTCCGATATCAACAACTTTACCTATCAGCCGCAGCCTTATAACTGCTTCATTATAAACAACCCTACAGTAAGGGAAGTCTTTGCCGCATCCTTCAGAGACAGAATAGTTCATCATCTCGTCATCAATGCCGTTAACCCGATTCTGGAGAAGAGACTTATCAGGGATGCCTATGCATGCAGAGTCGGTAAAGGCTCCCATATGGCAATAGAAAGACTTAGGCACTTCATGGCTTCATCGACCAATAACTGGAAGGACGAAGCATGGTGTCTTAAACTTGATATTGCCTCCTTCTTTGCATCAATAGACAGGGATCTTCTTTTCTCCAGACTCAGCGATTATCTTGAGAGAAACTATATGAAGGACAATTACAGGGTCATCATGTACCTTATCGAAAAGATACTTCTGACAGAACCTACAGAGAATGTCAGATTCGTCTCTCCAAGGAATATGTGGAGTAGGCTTCCTCTTTCGAAGAGCCTTTTTAACGCACCGAAGGGGAAGGGGCTTCCGATCGGGAATCTGACAAGTCAGGTCTTTGCCAATTTCTACATGGCTCCTCTTGATCACTATATCAAACACGACCTCGGGATAAAGATGTACGGGCGATATGTTGATGATTTCTTTCTCATTCATAAGGACAAGGAATATCTCAAGATGTGTCTTGAGAAGATACGTGAGTTCCTTTCTTCAGAGCTCAAGCTCTCGCTTTCAGCGGGTAAGGTCGTTCTTCAAAGAGTCAATCACGGGATTGAATTTCTCGGTGTCAGAATAGAAGAAGGACACATCAACATGAAGAGAAGAACAGAGCATAACTTCCGGTCTGTTATCAAAAGATATAATGAGATGTCCCACTCTCATAAGCTTTATTTCAAAGAGAGAAAGAAGCTCCTTTCTTCCGTCAATTCATATCTCGGCATTATGAGACACTACAATACGTTCAAAAGAAGAGTGGAGCTGATGTCTCTGTTAGAACCAAGGATTCTATCCCTCTTCAGGATGCATACAGGATACAGAAAGATAACTTTGAAGCGTTGATATATCTTTCGAAGATACGCTTACTCCGGAATGAGATAAAATCAAGCTTGTTTTAGATTGTCGTAAGTGGTAGTCTTTAGCCATGGGAATATTAAAAAATACTGACTATGTAAGGAATTATACGGGGGGGTATACCGGAAAGATAAGCGCTGACTCCTTCCTTGTTTTTATATCAAAACACATACCGCATCAGGCCGATGAGCTTAGTGCGGTATTTTTCGTGTCCTAAAGCATAAAACTCCTTTTACAGGAGGGGAAATATAAGATAAGGAAGGTAAAGAAAATGAGAAAAGCATTTACTTTAGTACTATTGGCTGTTGCCATAATGATTGTGGCTGTGTCATGTGATGATCCGAAGCATGAGCATTCATATGATGCAAATGTCTGGGAGAAGGACGGCACCAGCCATTGGCACGTATGTACTTCATGTGGCGAGAAGGTAGATGTTGCAGAGCATACAATAGAAAAACATGATGCAAAGGCTGCTACGTGTACTGAAAAGGGCTGGAATGCATATGAGACTTGTTCGGTATGCGGTTACACTACTTATAAGGAGATAGAAGCCCTCGGTCATACCACTGAAGACGGCCAGTGCACAAGATGTAATGACTATTTCTACTCCTCTGTTAAGAGCATGAATACAAACAACAAGCGTGATAATATCCTAAACAAGACCGTCACCGTTACAGTCGGAACTCAGAAATTTGAAGAAAGTGCTGATAAGTTTACCATTGGTACGAGCGCTTTGAAAGGGACGACGGGAGACAACGGAAAAGTAACGTTCGTATTCAAGGATGGTGATATCACAACAAATGCAACAAAATATTCATCTATAGATTCCGACGGACAACCAGGTACCCATATGGTAGTGCTTGTTCCGGAAGGAAGTGATGTGACCTTTGAGAATGTCAACTTCCATGGAGTAGTAACTTTGGGAGGAACTTTTAATTCAATAACATTCAAGAACTGTGAGTTCACAGGTACTGTTCTCGGCTATTTAAGTATCGTGGATATAACGTTCGATGGCTGTACATTCAATAAGTATTCTAATGACACAGTCGCTAAGTCTTCTAATCCTATATGGTTTAGACCTGCTTTGAGTAATCATATGCATAGCTTCACGTTCATCAATAACGAGGTATACGGTTGTCTTCCTGTCAAACTTGAAAGAGTCGGTTTAGACCAGGATAAGGAAGGAAGTAATTATACTCCGGTAATAAATGTTCTGGACAACTACTTTGATGTCTCATATAAATATGAGGGAACAGCAACCGATAACCTATGGACTGATAACCGGAATATGGGCTTCATGATTCGACCAAATGTGGATGGTTCAATTTTTACCCTCTATGATGACGGTAATACCAAGTCAGAGAAAACAACTGCGATATATGTAGTGGATGATGACCAGACAGAGTGCTTCGACTCTAAAGGAATCAAGATTCTTGATAGAGACGGAAACAATAAGGAAATCAAAGCATTGATATTCAAGAAGACTGGTGAGAATGAGACTGATTGGATTACTCTGAAGTCTATTGAAGAGTCTGTTTGAAGACAGTAAAAAGGTGTCACCTGCCTCCCCATAGGCAGTGCACATAGATTTTTTATTATTATTCCCAGCACCCTCTGGACCCCATGCCGGAGGGTGCACTCTTTGGGTAGGGAGGAGAGGGTAAAAGGAAAGAAGAATCCGCTTTGCACCCGACGGCATGCGTCAACAATCTCACGAAAACCCCGAACTATCTTATGAAATTGTCCTACTACACAAACGAAATCCTGTACTCTACAAACGATATTCTCTACTAACAAAACGAAATACCGTACTGACATAACGAAATCAGGAAGGGGGTGAAGGGTTAGAGGGGACGACGAGGGGTATTGGGGAAAATGTGCGAAAATTGGGGTAAGCTAAAGGATAGCTATGGTAAATGGCGATTTGATAATTTATTGAAATATAATAAG
>CAVHPV010000110.1:0-3754 GCA_963638045.1 Faecalibacterium sp. CAG:74
ACTTCTCATCCGACAACCGCCAGATATCAGACTGGAAGGAAGAGATAATCGACAAAACCAAAGAGCCGACATATCTGGGATAAAGACGGTACTATCAGATGATAGTCCGGTAGAATCGATTAAACTCATACAAATGATAAACGGAATACCATACTGAGATAACGAGACAGTAACCTAAATTCTCGCGCAACTTGTAGCATCAGCCCTCGTATTTGAGGGTTATTTTTTTAAATATAAATGAGATGTAAGGGTTGACGTTTTCTATTGTTTAGTGCTACTCATGTAGCATGAGCAAAGAAGAGAAGATTGACTATAAATATGTTTATGAAAAGTCCAGAAAACTCTATAGGGTTGTACTGGACCATCCTACTTATAACAAAGAGACGAAGAAGACAACTCATCACTATGAGACAGTCGGAAAAGCAAAGGAGAAAGGAGGAGAGATTGAGTTCGGCTCGAAGTATGCTGCCATTCATAACATAGAAGAAAAAAAGAGTGAGATGGTCCCTGCAGTGAAGCAGGTTATACCATCAGGAGAGGTACTTGTCCTCAAGGATGCAAGTGAAGAAGTGGGGCTCCATAAGACACTTGTCAATGCTTTCGGAAAAGAAAAGGCGGAGAAGATTGAAGCTCTTGTTTTCTTTCTGCTCTGCACAGGAGATGCAATGATGGATGCTGAGGAGTGGTGTTCTGTCAGAAATCTTAAGAGTCTCTCAAGCCCAAGAATAAGTGAGCTTTTACCTACACTATGTGACACAGCATGTTCCTCCTTCTTCTCGGCGTGGGTAAAGGAGAAAGCAAAGGACAAGAGTGTCTGCTACGATATAACGAGTGTAAGCACATACTCCACAGATATGGATATTGCCGAATATGGTTATAACAGGGACCACGAGAAATGGCTTAAGCAGATCAACCTTGCCATGGTTACAGATAAAGAGAGCCATATTCCACTTGCCTTCAGACCTCTCAATGGGAGTCTCAGCGATAGCCAGACTTTGGTAGATACTGTCCGAGAGTTTGAAGGTTATGGAGCAAAGCCGTACGGATTTGTAATGGATAGAGGATTCTGGAAGCAAACATTCCTCGATATGCTTCATGAGAAAGGGGTTAAGTTTACCCTTCCTGTTCCATCTTCAGTCGGCTGGGCCACAAAGTTGATAAAAGAGCACAAGAACGATGTGTTTTCCTCCTATTATGAAGACGATGAAGGTAACACAACCTTCTGTTATACAGTCTATGATCCGCAGAAGGAAGGACGGCAGGTCTGGGCATACATCTACTACTCCCCCGCAATAGAGACAACAAAAAAAGAGAAGTTCGTAAAGGAATACATGGCGAGAAAGAAGGAACTGGAAGAAGACAAGCCTAATGAGAAATACAGAGCCTTCTATGATGAATACTTTACAGTTTCAAAGAAAGGACGAGGAGGAAAGATTCACGTTACTGATAAAAAGCCACTTAATGAGATCCTTGATGAGAAGATATTCGGTTACTGGGTTCTCTATACCGATATGGAGAAGGATGGGATAAAGGCTCTGATAATGTATAGGGAGAGACCGTTCATCGAAGCAGGTTTTGATGATCTCAAGGGGGCAACAGACATGAAGCGACTCAGGACACATAAATCAGAATCCATCTATGGGAGACTTTTCATACAATTCTGTGCCCAGGTTCTGAGAACTGAGTTGAGAAACAAGATACGTTCATTCGATGCAGAGACAAAGAAATATGCCTCCTCTCCCGATGCACTTCTTAAAAGAGTGAAGAGCTATTCGAAAGTTAAGTTTACTGGGAAATACAAACCGCAGTACTCTGCTCCGACAAAAGGTCAGCGTCTTATTTTCAAGGGACTGGGAATTGACTTCCAGGATTCCTCTAATGATGGTGGCGATGGAGCAGAAACAGAGCGCAATTTCAGTGAATAGAATAAGTTTGCTGTTTATGTACAACAAGTGTCTGATAGGAGATCGAGATGAACAGGAATGACAGGGTAAAGATGAGAAAAGCATGTACGGACTTTGACAGAAATGTCAGGGAAGCAATCTATATATTTGACTATGAAGTGGAACGGATGAAGGAAGAAGAGGATGAGAAATTGGAGAGGTTACCTTCTCAGTTACGTGATTCTTCTAAAGGAGATCAGCTAGACGAGTCCACTCGTCAGCTTTCTGATGTTCTTGATAACCTTGAAAGCATTGTCTCAACTGTTGATGATATTATAGATGTTTTTGCAATTGAGTCGAAGTTCATTGCACCAGAGAATACAGAGAGACCGCTCATAAGTCCGGGAAGGAAAGGGAAGAGCTTCCATGCACTCTTTCCGGAAAGCCTTTTGAATAAATTGAAGACCGAGTCAGCAAGAAGAGGAATAAGTATGAACGAAATTGTATGCAGAACACTTCAGAATGAACTGGAAAGCAGAGCAAATTGAGGACATGTACAACAAATGTTGGATAGCTGTTCTCTTTGTCAGAGGGCTATCTTCAGGATGAGTGAAATAAAGACTTCAGAGGGAGGGAAAATCGAAGACTCCGGCATAGTGCTACAGATTGCGCGAGAATTTCAGTTAATGAGGTGAGGTTTCAGGTCAATATAAGTGATGCCGGATTCCTTGATCAGATCATCAAACGCAAGAAGGTTTTGTGCTATGGTGGTCTTTCTACCCGGCATCTTTCCCATCAGAGTGTAATCCTCCATTTCTCAGCAAGTTCGATTGCCTGCGGACTATAAAGGGGAGAAGGGGAATCTTCATCGTCGCGCACAACAGCAAGAAGAAGCCATTCCTTTAATATATGTCTCTCACCATCGTCGGTAACCTTTGTCCTCAGCAGTTCTTCAATCTTTCTGTCCAGCGTCGCCTTCCGCTTGTCGCTGATTGATGCGGATTCTCCCAGAACCTCATTCATGTTTCTTGCCGTCCACCATGAGAGGGAGAGCATATCTTTCGAATCGCTTCCATAGATGTTCCTGATTATTGCAAGGCGGATTTCCACTTCTGCTTTTCTTCCAGAGACATTGAATAGACTTCTCTGTAGAGAACGATTGAAGTTGCGGTAGAGCATCTCTGAGTACCCATATTCGAGATAGTAGTGCCCTCTGCTTTCTTCCTTCTGCCTGGTCTTTGATCTCTCCTTTGTGGTAATAAGTCCCTCTTTCTCTTTGATTACACCTACATATTCAGAGTGAGTCTTTGGGTGAGAGCCGGGAACATACTCACTCCAAACACGATAGAGGCAGTAACACGATTTGGCATTCAGCCTAACAGTGTACCCCTTTGTTTTGTACTTAAGAACCCAATCGGGCATTTCTGAAACTTTCATAGTCATATTATACAATTGGATAATAGATAAAGCAAGAAACAAATGAAAAACAAGCACAAATTTTACATTTATGCCGATTCTTCATGCGTAACGACTATGAAGAGAAGAAGCCGGAGAAGAAGGAGACTCCTCAACGTGGTGATTCTTCTTCTCGCCTTGAGCGTCTCAACAAGCTGTCAAACAAAGGTGCAACCAAAGGAGAATAATACATATGAGAGCATTCTCATTGGGATGATGCCGAGTCTTCCGGAGTATCCAGAGTTCCCCGTGCTCGAATGGGAGTACGAGGAGAGCGGCCGATACAGCCTCTCAGAAGAGGATGTCGATAAGTTCCTCTCATACATGGAGAATGACATCCCTCTCTACCTCTGGGAGATTAAGCAGTACAGGAAGAAGATGGAAGTGGTGAAGAGAGCAATTACAAGCGATTCAGT
>CAVHPV010000111.1:0-3663 GCA_963638045.1 Faecalibacterium sp. CAG:74
AAAGTCGGGCTAGGCGGATTTGAAAATTATCCGAAAAACACAACCATTCTTTACTACCCTTATATGTCAGTACCTATTCACCGCATATTGTTATATATAGAAATAACTTTTTCTTCAGGATTTGTAAATACTTTTCTTTGATACCTGTTCATATTGGTTTATATGGGTGTGGTACACAATTGGTACACAGTCATTGAATTCACCTTGTACACAGTCAGGATATCTCAATAAAAATCCCTCTCCCTGTGGGCTTGGAAGAGGTGATTCAGTCATGAGAAAATCCTACTTTTTCAACATTCTGTAAAAGGTAGCGTGTGTTAATCCTAGCTCGGTTCTTGCCTGAACTTTGGTAATTTCTCCCTTGTCCATCCGCTCGATTACGCTGTCCCAATTGGAAGGCTTGGAGAGTGCTTTTCTTCCCTTGTACTTGCCTTGCTCCTTTGCTATGGCTATACCTTCCTTCTGTCTCTGAAGAGTACACTCTCTCTCAAACTGTGCTAGTCCCGCAAATATCGTCAACATGAGTTTTCCCTGTGGTGTGGTGGTGTCAATGTTTTCTTTGAGTGATATGAAAGCGACTCCCTTCTTGTTCAGCTCGTCGACTATCTTCAATAAGTCCTGTGTGCTTCTCGCAAGTCTCGAATAAGATTCCACAATCAGGGTATCGCCTTCTCTGACATAATCAAGCATGGCTTTCAATTCGGGTCTGTTCGTGTCCTTCCCTGATATCTTCTCAATGAATGTCTTCTCAACATTCAATTCCTTCATGGCTTTTTCCTGTCTTGCTGTGTTCTGCTCCTTAGTCGAAACTCTGATATAAGCAACCTTCATTTTTTGTCTCCTATGTATCAATCTATGTGTATGAGTATATATGGATATATATTGAATATCAATAGGGTGGTATATAATTTTGATACATATCAGAATAGATTTACCTATTCATGTGATACAGAATATCAACACTTCTCGATATCTCATTGAAGTAAGCTCTATTGATACAGGGGAATCAGCCTTTTCCGCTCGCTTCTATATATTTTAAATATTTTAAATATTTTATTTTTAAAAGGAGGGGTCACTTTTTTCGGTGTCCTATGGTCGGTCTTTGAGTCGAAAAAAAATCCCTACCGCCTTGTATTCAAGAGGGTAGGGAATTGCCATTCAATCAAGGTCTAATTTGTTTATCGCTTCTTTGAGCTTTTTCATCTCCGCCTTATTAAGTGAGATTCCTTTCAACATTGGTCTTTCGGCTATCGGGCTTCTATCCCATTTTCGAATGTCATATGAGTATTCTTTGTTTCCATAGTCGATTAAGTTGAACTCCTTCGTTAAGTCTTGATAATTGCTCAATGTGACATATCTCTTAATTATCGTGTAGCCTTTAAACATTCTTGTCTCCTTTACTCATCAATAAGGTCAAGAACAACCTTACTATCCAATGAGAATGAATTTCGAATATTCAGAAGCTCCTCGAATGAATACTTCACTCGGATTTGACTTCCGTCTTTGAGAAGCATAATACACTCGTTTTCCCCGTCGCTCTGGAATCTGTCTACACTTTCCCAGTCAAGATAAATTTTTTCAATCTTCATTTTATTCTCCTTTGCGGGGCTGTTCCCCCGCTGTTTGGTCTTTTCTCACTTCTCACTCACTACTCACTCACAAAATGAGTAAAGAGTGAGATATTTCTCACTCACTCATTATTCTCTAGGGAAATGTGAGTGAGTGAGTAACACTCATCTCACGTCTCCCAATGATATGAAGAGGATTCAATCAATCTGTAGCTCTTTTTGTCCTTGTTCCATTCAAGACAACCTTTCTTCACCAATCTTCCACAAAGTCCGCTTTCGTTAGTTGCTCTTGTCTGATTGTCAAATGTGGTGCTGTCTCTCTCGTCTTCAGGTCGTCTGCTCTTCAGGAAGTCTTTGATATTTCCTCTAGTGATGAATCCTTCATTGTCAACCTTCAGGAAACCTTCTGATATCCCTTCCTGAATCAGGAGAAAATCTCCATCTTCTTTGGCTGTCTCATCGGCTGTCTTGGTCTCGGAAACTTCACTGACAACAATTGTCGTTATCGGCTCGCCTTCCTCGTCCTTAGCAATTTCTACTCTTTCTGATTTGACGTTGAAAGAGAAGCCTTCTTCATCGTCTCTTGACTTTGTAATCTTCACTCTGCTTCCGACTTCTGACAGTGGTTTTCCTGTAACTTCGATATTGATATCAAGCCTTGCATTGAAGGCGCTCGCTCCTCGTCCTGTTGGGTCTGCGGTGTTCTTGCCTTTGTGGTGAATCAATATCACAGTTGAATTCAACGACTTGGAAATTTTGTTAATCCCATTCATGAAGATTCCCATGTCAGAATTTGAGCTTTCATCTCCTTTGTAAAATCCGTTCAATGTGTCGATAACAATCAATCCTACAGTCGGGGTAATCTCCTGTATCTGCTCAATCAATTCATCGGCTTTCTTCTCATCAATCTGTATTCCGCCTTCAACCTTTGTCGGGTCTAAGAGTAAGAGCTTCCCTTTTGGTTCAGGATAGCCATGTTTGATTAACCAACCTTTTAATCTTTTTTCTGGTACTCCTTCACTTGAAAGAAGGACACAGTTTCTATCGTCTCCCTTCATGCTTCTTTTTTCATGCCATTCTTCATGACCACAGAGGTAATACATGAGAATGTCATATACAAAGTTAGATTTTCCGCTTCCTGATTCGCCTACTACTCCAATAATTGATTTATGAGGGACTACTTTTCTCACTATCCAACCGATTAAAGATTGATAGTCCCTAGCCTTTTCTATACCGTCAACAAACCAACTGACAGGCTTTACTTCTTCAATTTCACTATTCATGATTCAGCTCCTTTCAGAAATTCTGTGAGTGCTTTCATTCCGTAACAGGAAGAATAATCGTTAGCATCCATCCCAATCTCTGGTATCACAACATAGTGACAACCCAAAGAAGAACAAGCCTTTCTTGCTCCTTCTTCTCCCGCTCGGTTCTTGTCGTTATCGGCGACAATACAAACTCGCTTCGGTGATATGTTCAGGTATTTCGTCCCGCTCCTGATTCCCTCGGTCAGATTTCCACAATCGATACAAACAAACACTGTTGCTCTTGTCGCTTCTAGGATTGATAAGCCTGTTGCGAATCCTTCACAGGCATAGAATCTTGTTCTGTCTCGGTCTTTGAGCTGAAGAGGGTAGAATGAGCCTTTTTTCTTGCTCTCTTTGGCTATCCTCTTCTCGCCTGTCGGTGATATTGTCTGATAACCTGTGAAGTGTCCTCTTGAATCAATCATCGGGAAGAGAAGTGAATCGTCCTTCTTGTTGTACTTGGCAACATACGACTTCTGAAGGCACTTGGCTTTGAGGTATGGATGAATCACTCCAATTGAATCAGCGTTCGGAAGAGAGGTGAACAACCTCTCATGCTCCTTAATCGCTTTCCGCTGTTCCTCCTCTTCCTGTCGCTTCTGCTCAAAGTATGCCTTCTTGAACTCCCGCTCTTCATCCTCGGATAGTTTCCGCTCCTCGCCTGTATCTTTCCACTTGATTGAGATTCCTTCGCTCCAATCTCCATAAAGACAGGAGAGAGTGCCTTTATACTCCGACACTTTGAAGAAGCCGTTTAAGCGGTTTTTCTTCGCTGTGGGAAACCTCTT
>CAVHPV010000112.1:0-3570 GCA_963638045.1 Faecalibacterium sp. CAG:74
GCCCCGCTGTGACTTTACACGGTAACCTACCGATATGATGACATCGAGATTATAGTAGTCAACATCATAGACCTTTCCGTCGGATGCAGTGTAGGCATATTTTGCCCATACTGCCTCTTTAAGAAGCTCTCCTTCCTTGAAGATGTTCCTCACATGCTTTCCGATTACGCTTCTATCACGCTGAAAGAGCTGAGCCATCTGGTCAATGGAGAGCCATACAGTATCACCATCAAAGGTGGTCTCTATCTTTGCCAGGCCGTCTGCTGTCGTATAGATAATCATCTGGGATTGACTCGTATTGTTCATACCATACTCCGTTTATTTCTTCCCACTTTATTCTTGTTGTGCTTCAAGAAGCCTCTTTCTATCGAATCTATAGCTGAAATGGGGAGTATAAACACCCCACGAGCCCACCGTAATAAGAGAAAGAGGTATGTTGAAATACTGAAGAATGTCGGATTAATGCCTCTTCTCAAAGTTTAGTCATATCGATAAACGACTGAATATCCGTATCTGGGAAACTCAGTTTATTGCATGCTCCTCATAATTCTCCACCTGCTCCATAACCTGGTTGAACACATCCGAACTGTACCGAGGAGGATAGCCTGCCTTCACAAGGCAGATTCTAATCTCGAGCTTGAGGTCATCTCTGACATTCTGGTTGTTCAGAAAATCTGCATAAGATGATTTTATATCAATAATCTCCTTCACCTTCTTAGCAAGTTCCTTACACTTTTCATTTACAACTATTCCATTAACGATGGTATCTTCTCCGTATTCAAAATTGTATTGATTACGAAGAGATAGAAGTATGTCGTAAAATGCCTTCTCCTCGAATGTCATCTCCAGCTTTCTGAAGCTCTCACGGCTTTCTTTCATCTCAGCAAGAATATACAAGGCCTGGTCTGTAGCAGCATTGACAATATCTTCCGAAGCTCGCTCCTGTGCTTCTCCTGCTTCCTCAGCATCAAGGTGTTTACGACGATCATGATAATCATTGATTGTTTTCTCAAGCATCTGCCGGTATGTCAGAGCTTCAATTTTATTCACCTTGCTGTATTCCTTAATCTGATTACGAAGCAACTTCACAAGGAGTTCCAGCTTTGTGGCAGGCATTTTCACATCCGACAATTTCTCTACAAACTCCGGCCCAAAGATATCCTCATCTTCAGCTAAATCGAGGACACTCTCAACCTTGTTGTATTTCAATGCCTCCTCAACCATTTTTGCAACATTCCGGTTCATGCTGTCGGTGTCGATATCTCCAGTACCGCCCATTTTGCGTACAAATCCCGCAATAGCCATGAAACACTGGGCAAGCGAAGATTCTTCTTCCGAGAGATATCCCGACGGCTGTGCAATATCATATCCAAGCCTCATTCTTTTGACTGTCTTCAGGAAATAGGTCTTGAATGAGACTTTGACTGTTCCAAGCTTACCCTCGGAGTTTAATACTTCTGTAGAAGCAAACACATACTCTGCAGCCTCGGCAAGAAGACGATACCTCTCCACGGGGTTACCTTCGGGATTCAGGAACGGCTTCAGGTCATAATTTCTGAACATTCCCTTCAGGACCTCTAATTCTCCCCTGAATGCCAGCGTTGCCTGTTCGACATCATCTTCGGTAGGAGCAACAGATGTATTACCACCGTAAATCTTCATGGCCTCCCGCATATTATCCCTTATTCCGATATAGTCGATGACCATACCATATTCCTTTCCGGGATAGACTCTGTTGACCCTGCTGATTGTCTGAATCAAAAGATGCTTCTTCAAAGGTTTGTCGTTGTAAAGATATGTAAGACAAGGAACATCAAAACCCGTTATCCACATATCGACAACGATTACTATACGGAAATTCGACTTCTCCTCCTTGAATGCCGCATCAAGCGTCTTCGACCGCTTGTCGTTACTGACGCCCCCGAGGTAATCATACATCTCCTTTTCGTCGTTGCTTCCCACACTCGCAACCATAGCCATGAAAGGCATAGGACTGAGTTTATCAAGTTCCTCTTCGGTCGCCTCAACACCATCAGGGACCTTTTTCTCTTCAAACCACTCTGGATACTTATCCTTGAACTTCTTCAGAAGTGTGAATGCAATTTTCCTGTTCGAGCAGACAACCATCGCCTTCTGGACTCTCTCGGGCTCCTTTTCACACGATGAGACATAATGGTCGTGGATATCTGCAGCAAGTCGCTCAAGTCTGGACGGCTCACCAAGAATAACATCAATCGAGCTCATTGCAGCCTTGCTAGCCTCGATATCTTCCCTTGTCGCGCCGTCTTCCGCACACTTTTTGTAGTAGTTTTCAATGAGCCTTATCTTCTCTTCGTCAAATGATACTTTCGCCATCCTCGGATGATACATGATAGATACGGTAAGTCCGTCCGCCACGGCCTGGTCCATTGTGTAGCGGTCTATTTCGGCGCCGAACGTCTGATAGGTTTCCGCAATAGGCGTTCCTGTGAATCCAACAAAAGTTGCGTGTGGAAATGCCTCCCTCAAGACTCTGGCATACGGCTTTGAGACCATAGCTTTCATGTTGTCGTCGGCATCCTTACTGAACTGGATTGTCCTGGAATTCTCAAGCTGTGTTCTATGGGCCTCATCAGAGAAGCAGATGATATTTCTTCTCTCATTTATAAGCCCAATCGGATCATCTTTGCGATCGCAGAACTTCTGTATCGTACAGATAAAGAAGCCTCCACTTTCTCTTCTACCAAGCTCCTCTCTGAGTTTCTTCCTGCTCTTAACGACGGAAACTTCTCCCAACCCCAGAAACTCCTTGCTCTTGGCAAAGAGCTTGAACCCCTGGTCCTGAAGTTCATCCCTGTCGACTATCATTACGATAGTCGGAGACCCTATTCCCGGGATATTACTGCATCTCAGGGAAAGCTGCCTGGCAAGGAATGCCATGGTGTATGTCTTACCGCAGCCTGTTGCGCCGAAATAGGTTCCGCCTTTCCCTGTTTGATTTTCAATGGATTTGACAATGCTCTCCTTAAGAAGCCTAGAGGCAAAGAACTGTGGATAGCGACAGACAATTTCACGCTCATTAGAGTCAAAAACTTCATCCTGGAAGTAAATGTAGTCACGGAAGATTTCAAGAAAACGTACGGGAGCATATACACCCTTGACCATTGATTCTGTTTCAGCAAACGGCATCGTTGATATCTTGTCACCTTCGTTTACACGTCTCCATGCATAGAAGTGTTCATAAGGCGTACGCACAGTACCAAGCCTTGTCTTGACGCCGTCGGAGATGCACGCAAGTGGGCAGAAATGCAATAGGTGCGGGATATCTCTCCAGTAGCGGATTGTAATCTGCTCCCAGGCGTCATAAATAGTTGCATTACTGTCAGCGGGATTCTTCAGTTCGATTACGCAGACGGGAATCCCATTGACGAACAAAAGCACATCCGGCCGTCTTGTCTCTCTCTGTCCGTTATTAACATATTCAACTGCAAACTGATTCACAACTCGGTAGATATTATTCTCCGGTGTCTCATAGTCAATGTCATTAAGTTAAGGGAAAGTTAGACAAATGTCCAACTTTAGAAACATCAG
>CAVHPV010000113.1:0-3478 GCA_963638045.1 Faecalibacterium sp. CAG:74
AATGTGTTCAGTCTGTAAGTGGCAGTTTCACGTCTCTCCTGCTCTCTCTGTATCCTTGTTTTCTTCATGATTGAAGGTTATTTCACAGAGCAGATTCTCAACAGAAAAGGAAGATGGGTTTTCCAGATTTGTCCATTTGGAATTTTTGCCGAGGAAAACCATAACATAGCACTTACTGAACCAACGGCTCCCCAACCGCTCCTTTATTTCTATTACTGCTGCTTCCATTCCATCGGGAATCCTGTTGATTTTTATCCCGATTCTCTCCTTTTCTCCGGCCTTACGTCTAAGTTCGCCCTCAATTGCCACCCACTTGTTCCGCCAGCGTGCAATCGTCCTCTCATCGGCTGTTGTCAGTGGTTTCTTCTCTTCCGGATCCAGAGCACTTTGTATGTCTTCTACAGGGTAATGATGGTAGGGCTCGAGAAAGTCGGGAAGAAGCCTTTCCGTATTACCTTTCAGGTCTTCATCTCCTCCCTTGTAAATTACACGGGGTATGAAGATTATAAGGTAATCACCCTCTGTCTCGAAGTGCTCTTCAAACCCCTTGAGCTCTTCAGGTATGTGACTGGCTATGTTGACCATCCGCCTAACATAATCCTTTATAAACCAGCCTGCTTCAGCGAGAGACTTGAGAAACTCAGGTAAGGCCTTTATTGTAAACGTTCGGTTACCCTGTTGAGTTCTACCGTAAATTCAGTTAACATCATCCTGCTGGTTGGGGACTTCAATCTAATACTTTGCTAGAGTCCAGATGAATCCCTGCCTCCTTTTTTTGTCAAGTTTTCTTCCAATATATCATTCATACCCAATACAGAGAAATACCCCTACGGACAAGGGGTTCAGGCAAAACGGACAAATCTATTTGGCTAATTGGAGACAGAATTAGATGACTTTAACAGATCTCAGGAAGAGAGCAGAAAGTTTGTCTTTTTTAATCAGAACTGAAATGAAGCTGGAGCCTCTTGAGAAGAGCATTTTCATTTTCTGCAGCAAGAATAGAAGAAGGATTGCAGCAATAGTATGGAATGGGAACGGGTGGCTTGAAATAACAAAGAAGCTCGAGTGCTGTGGTGGCACATTCTGCTGGCCTAACAGTGAGATAGAAGCCGAAAAGGTGACCCTTGAAGACATCAAGGAAATGTGGAGAGGAGGCAATCCTTGGAGGCGTTTTCCTACCTTTTGAGACTGGAGAAATGATAGCCTAATTTAAGATAATTGTTCGTATTTTATAGACATTTCTTTGTTAATATGCTATTATTTGAGCATGGAAAAGCAGATTGATTCATCGACTACAAGAGCTGTACTTGAGACATTTTCCCACCAGGAACTTGTCGATCTCAGCATCGGACTTTATAACAAAGTCACCTCTCTCGAGGAGCAGCTTGCTATTTCCAAAGAACTCAGACTTCTTGCCAATGCTGACAAATACAGCCCTTCTTCGGAGCAGCTGGAATTCATGTTCCCCGAACTTGAAGCAATATTCAAATTCTGTGAAGCTCTCCAGGCCATAAAGAACCTGAAGGCGCAGAGTGAAGAAGATGTTAAAGAGCAGGAGGATAAGGTTAATACCAGAAAGAAGAGAACCTGCTCTCTTACTGCGCCGGCTGATGCACCTGTTCTCGAGATAAACCACACAGAGGGAACTCCGGACAAAATCGAGAAAGACGGCATTGTATATGAAAAAGGTGAAAACAAGGAAATCTACAAAGTTGGATACACAAAAAGGAGAAAGATTGTTGAAAAGCACATCTTCCCGACATGGGTAGCAACAGCAGAACCTGAAGAAGGAGAGGCTACAAAGATTATCGGATTCAACGATGTCGATATAGATGCTCTTTCCTGTTCGCCTTCTCTGGTAGCCGAGATTCTGACAAAGAAGTTTGATGATCATCTTCCTCTCTATAGACAGAGTGAAATCTTCAAAAGGAACGGAGATGAAATCTCGAGGCAGCTGATGTGCCACTGGATAATGAAGTACTACGAGAAGCTCTGCGATTTCGATTTGTACTTCAAGAATCAAGTCTTCAAGATGAAGATGATTAACCAGGATGAGACGCCGCTTGAAGTGATTTCGGTCAAGAGCAAGAGCGGAAAGATAAGTTCTTCCTCCTTCGCGATAATACGAGTCGGTTCCACCTGGGACAATGAGAAGAAAAAGATCAATAAAGTTGTTCATGTCTTCTACTCCGACGGCCGGAGCAGCGAGAAGCTGTTTGATGGATATGAAAAGAACAAATACAAGGGACCACTGATGACAGATGGCCTCAAGGGTTATTACGTCGGAATCATTGAGGAAGGTAAGAAATGTGCCTGCTGGGTACATGGAATAAGAGAACTGAAGAAATATGCAAGACTTGTCAAAAACGACGTACCTATAAACAAGATTATATTTCTTCATGGACAACTCTATAAGATTGAGCATACCCTCCGTGACAGGTTGAAAGAGGGGGCAATCACTGCAGACGAATTCCTCGCCGAAAGAAAGAGACAGGCTAAACCCGTCATCGATAAGATTTTCGAAACAGTCGATATTGCTTCCTGTCCTACCAAGAAGGACCAGAGACAGAAGGGGCTCAACTATCTCATCGAATACAAGCCATACCTCTATAACTATCTCGAATTTCTTGAAGCAACCCCAGACGACAACGAATGTGAAAGAAGAGCGAAATCCTGGGCCACGGGGAGGAAGAATTGGCTTTTCTGTCAGACAATCGATGGCGCAGATGCCTCTTGTTTCTTCTTCTCCATGGTTGAAACTGCTAAGGAAAACGGGCTTAACCCTGAAGATTATCTTGAGTACATCCTTACATACGGGCCGACAACACCCAAGGAGAAATACGAGTCTCTTCTTCCTTGGAATGCTGACATGAGTAAAATCGAAAAACTTCATAAGGAAAAAGCTGAGGCCAAGCCGGATCCTGAAAGAACGAAGCCGTACATATTCACCGGGTTCAGCCGTTGACGGCCTTCAAAGCCTTAAATACCGATTCAATCGAATTTTCGTCAACTGAAATCCTTGCTCCCAGAAACTCGATAGAGATGGGGGCAGCAGTATTGTTCTCTGCCTTCTTACATCTATTTACCATCACAAGGGGTTTCGAGGAAGATTTGTCACCAGCTTCAAATGATGTCTGACCCTCAAGTGCCTCAATCTTCTTCATTAATACAGCTTTCTGTTCTGAACTTCTTAAAGTTGTTGTGTAATCCCGGCCAAGGACATCTACAGCCCATGTGCTCATTGAAGCTCTGCTTACTCCTGCCTTCTTGCAGTAATCCCTTAATTTCATTCCACTCTTAATCCAGGTCTTCAGATGGCCGATTCTCTGTTCTGGTTTGTAAATTGTCATAGTAGTTTTTCTCCTATGACATAATGATGAACTTTATTTTCCTAGGTGTCTGGGAGATTCATTTTACGCTTACATCCGGACCCCCTTAGCCTGGTTGATGAAGATAAAAGAGTTAAGATTTATAAAGC
>CAVHPV010000114.1:0-3450 GCA_963638045.1 Faecalibacterium sp. CAG:74
TCTCCTTTGATGAGTTACAGCCGGGAGACCTTATCTTCTACAGTTTTACAAGCAATGGAAGATATAAGAACATCAGCCATGTGGCAGTATACGTCGGAAATGGTAAGGTGGTAGAGGCACTTAATGAAAGTCTTGGTGTGGTCTACAGGGATGTGGCAAGCACAGGAAAGATTGTTGTGATAGGAAGACCATAACAGGAAATTTGCAGAGAGGGCATAGTCCCTCTCTGAGACTGGAGGTAAGAATGGATTTAAAAGATATGATACTGGTAACAGAAAACGACAGGGGAACAGAGACAAATATGCTGATGACTCTGGATGATTATAAGAGTTTTATAGCAATTGATGACATGTCAGAGCTTGCAGACAATTTGTTGCAGCTTGGAAGAACACTTGGTGAAGCAGATAACTTCACAGAGTATTACAGGGCAGCAAATGTAACTGTATCTGCGAGATTCTGTCTGGATGATATTCAGCTGGGACATTTTCTTCAGGGATTTTATAACGATTCCAAAGAATTTCGGTTTGATAAAGAAGCCAGTTCCCCTGACTGCGTTGCAAAGCTTAAGGAGATTGGAATGACTGATAAAGGCTGGGTGGATGATTTTAACCTGCATTATGAAAGTGTGGACAGATCATTTGAAAGAGGTCAGACATTCCATAACTTCAATGACCATGATTACATGGTGCTTGAAGCATTATCACCAAGAAATCTTGTGGTGATGGATATGAAGTCAGGTTCTCTTACAATCGCCCTTGGTGCGACAGAGTATAAGCGTTATCCCAAGGATGAGAAGCCTACAAAGGACAATACCACAATCGGGGTATCGTGGGAGCATGGCATTTATCTTGGTTCCACACTCTCAACCACGAATTTCAAGGCATACAAGAGGGAGTATGGTGCACTGGAAAAGATAGAGGATATCTATGATTACAGGGCAAAGCTAAAGCAGAAGTTCTATTTTTATCAGGATATGTCAAAGGATGATGATGTACCAAAGAAGCTGCAGAATGACTTCCTTCACCAGATGTATGAGGATTTCGGAACGATTGAAGAAGACTGTTTTTACGACAGGCTGGAAGATGGAAAGTACGATGAGGGTTTCAAGGAAAGACAGATAAAGGAAGAAAAGAGTCGATGAGAATGGTTGGAACGGGAGGCAGATGTCATATGGAACAGGAATTTGATGTTGAGATAAAGGAAGTGCTTTCACGAGTACAGAAAGTAAAGGCAGAGTCGCTTGACGATGCCATCAATAAGGCAATGGATATGTATTATGCAGAGCAGATAGTCCTTGGAGCAGAGGACATGAAGGGAGTTGATTTTGCGCCTATCAGCGAAGGTCAGCTCCCTTCTTCATTAAAAGAAAACGGAGGAAGAACAAGATGAAAAGTGATTCAACAACAGTAATTAAGAACATGGAGTTTTTAGTAAAGGAACTTCATAAGGAGTGGGGCAGATCGGGTGCTTCTAAGGCATCCGTTATTATTTCCCTTGAGGAAGTAGATGGTATCAATGATAAGTTAAAAGAGATTATCTATCAGACACAGAAGTCAGTCGATGAGGATGAGCTGACCTTTAAACAGAGCATTGCAAAGTCCAAGGAGTGCTATGTGCTTCTTCGTGTGGTGCGTAAGATTGCAAAGAAAAAGGATAAATGTGAAAAACAGGCAATCGACAATGAATTTGCAATCGAGCTGGATAAGGATGAGTTAAAGCTCTTTAAGGGATTGTTTGCAGAGATGTTTAAGTAGAGGAGGACAAAGGTATGGGCGTTGATATGAAGGTCAAAGCGATATACGATTCTGAGATTGGTAACATCACCAGATCAGAAAAGAACTGGAAGGATGTGTTAAAGGTCGCAGGTCAGTTATACCGCTATGAATTTGACAATATCGTTATGGTAACAGCTCAGAGACCTCCGGAGAAAAGCACACTCATGGCAGATTATGATACCTGGAAAAAGGTGGGAAGATATGTAAAGCGTGGTGCGAAAGGCTGCGCTATTTTCCCGTCAAGGGCACTGAATCCACGTATGAGGTATATCTTTGATATCAGTGATACCGGAGGAAAGAATGTTAAGTTGACATGGGACCTTGAGGGAGAAAATCTTAAGGATTATGTGGATTTTCTTGTGTCAGAAGGTCAGATTGAGCAGTACGATAACGGCGACAGAGAGTCTCTAAAAAATATACTAAAACAGTTTACAGGAACAGATGTTTGGCTTATAATAAAAGAAGAGTTCGGAGACCGAATGACCGAGCTTATGCAGCTATCAGGTAGTGTGATAAAGGAAGAAAGTAAGAAACGCAATGGCTTACAGCAGGAAATGGACATGGAGCAGCTTGTATATGCAAGTGTCATGTATGCTGTAGGGACGAGATGCGGATTTGACTTATCTGTGCAAGAACAGGATTTTAGTCAGATCGTAAATATCAAAGACGAAGAGATAATTTACCGTCTTGGTTCCATTGTATGCGATGTCTCCTGTAGTGTTCTTAGAGAATTTAGTCGTAACTTAAAGGCAATCGAGAGCGAAAGGAGAATTGTATATGCTAGAAGAAGCAATGACTTACAAAGAAGTGGAAGGACTGTTTTATCCGCAGATAGAGATGCCGGACGAGACAGAGGATCTCACGAAGCTGGGCAAGTACGCAAGGATGGCGATGAACTATCTAAAGGAGAACGAGCCTCAAAGATACAAGACGCTGATGAGATTCGGGAAGATGTACGAGAAGATGTCAGCGGTAGAGGAGGAAGCGAACCAGCTGTACGACCAGCTGGAGATGCAGTATCTGGCGAAGCACAAGCCACAGAATCCGTCATCGACAATGGAGATGTGGAAGATAAGAGAGCAGGCGAAGATGCAGGCAGAGGAAGTGGTACTGAATCAGGTAGTGATGCGATTCCACTAGAATCAGATGATACAGAACTGAATAGGGAACTTGATGAAATCAATTCATTGGGTGTTAGTAAGGAAGCCGAATATACACAGGCTTCCTTTTTTTTCGACCAGAACGGGCAGGCAAGCATTGGCACCATTCATACTGAGGATGAAAACAATAATCAGTTTATGCGTCAGTTCGAGCAGGACAGAAAAGCTGCATTAGCAGGTAAATACAATTATCTGAATCCCAAAAAGTCCGCCACAGTACCAGGTGAGTATATCAAGCAGGTGCTTATGAGAGGTACAGGTTTTGTCGGTGGAAAAGGCAGGGTATGCAAGATTTTTGAGACAGAGATTGATGCAGGAACCAGGGCAAAGCGTATCAAAGCAGAGTATGGTCAGGGAGGTGCAGGCTGGCCGGTTGACGGACTAGGACTGCACGGATATGACACATTTCATGGGAACGGACTACGTTTTCAGTGGCGAGATGAGGATGGAGAGGTTGAAGGATATGTTTCGTGGAAAGATATCGAAAAAGAGCTTGGTGTCCTTATTCTTACAGG
>CAVHPV010000115.1:0-3430 GCA_963638045.1 Faecalibacterium sp. CAG:74
GCAGATGATATGCACTACGAGGTGCTTAAGGAAGGTATGCACCACTTTAAGGAAACATATGACGGGAGGCTGGCTATGTGTAAGAAACTTGAAAAATACGGTGATGAAAGGGAAAAGAACGGCAAGGTTAAAAATCAGATGTTGACACCGGGATAAAACAACCATTTTTCAACGGTAAAAAACAACCAATTTTCACCGAGAAAAAAGAGCCAATTTTTCTTGCTTAGACGAATTTTTTGTAAATTCCGGCTCAGGGGAACGGGTTTCCCGGTTCAAGGGGAATGGCCCCATTCCGGTTAAAAGGGAACGCTTTTCAGCTTATGAAAATAGTCATTCCGGTTAAGGGGGAATGCTTGAAAGAGGTGCTTTTCTCAATTCTTCAATTCTTTTAAGAGAGCCTGGCAGACTATCTCATTCATACTGATTCCTGTGTGTAGCGACTCCTCCTTTAGTCTCATGAGAAGGCTTGAAGGTAAGAGAGCATGGAAACTGACGTCCTTCTTACCTGTTGTAATCTTTGTCTTACATGTGACAGCAGTGAAGTCAGAACTGACTCCTGAGTCAGCAAGGATATCATCCAAGAGGTCAATTATCTTTTCATCTTTCTTCAGGATTGAGGAGAGCATCTCCGCAGATTCAGTCAGGTTATCTGCTGTAGGAGAAGACTCGAATGAAGAAGGAAGCGTAGCCAGTTTCTCTGACTCATTATATCGCATTAACTCTATCTCTTTTTCGAAGTCAGAGTGAGCTGTCCTCAGGCTTCTGTCGTAGTCCTTGATTATTCGTTTCATTCTTCTTTTCTCATCTCTATTCATCTTCTGCGCTCCTAGTCGTGCCACACATGTACATATTGTCCTGCCTCTCTCAGCTCTCAATTCAGTTTGAAATATTGAGATGAAAAAGGCTACACCTATTCCAGTACAACCACTTATGTACATATTATATCATGTATGTAAGGAGGTAACTATCCATGCATAGTTACAATGTTATTACGGCCGTATTAACGGCCCGTAGAGACGGGGTATCCTTCAGCACTATCCAGCAACGCTACAGGATGGGTGCCAAGGGAATATACCTCATTCTCAATCGGTTCGAAGGCTTGAATGTGAGCCTCGAAGAGTTTATGACCTGGGAGCCTGAAAGAATCCAGGAGGCAATCTATCCCATTGCAAGAAGCCTTAGAAAGGAGTGCGGCCTTCCTGACTTTGCTTCCATACATAAGAAGATAGAGGAAAGCAACGGCCGCTGGAATGTGGAGGCAGCCTGGATTGACTACAAGCAAGAGAATCCTGATGGTTATGAGAGCAGCCAGTTCTACGAGCACTACAACAGGTATCTGGAAGAGAACTACGGAATCAAATCAGTGAAGATGGCAGTTGAACGTAAACCTGGTGAGAAAATGTACATCGACTGGGCTGGAGACATAGTGACTGTCGTTCTCTCGGATTTCAGCTCAAGTGTTAAAATCCATCTGTTTGTAACGACTCTGGGTATAAGCAGCCAGATTTATGCAGAAGCATTCATTGATGAGAAGCTGGACAAGTTCATCTCCGGCGTCGTCAATGCGCTGTCATCTTATGATGGTATTCCCTCAATCTGGGTTCCTGACAATCTCCGTGCAGCTGTTACAAAGCACGACAAAGACAATCTTATCCTCAACTCGTTATTCCATGACTTGGAAAGCTTTTATGGTGTTGTCGTCGTTCCACCTCCGGCAAGAAAGCCTAAAGGTAAGCCGACAGTTGAAGCCGCTGTGAGATACGCAGAGACATATATCCTTGAGAAAATAAAGAACAGGAAATATGACTCACTGAAGGCGCTCAACGAAGAAGTAAAAGAGATTGTAGCCTCAATGAATAACCGCACCGAGGGTAGGACTTATTCGAGAACGGAACTGTTCCAGAAGTACGATAAACCTGCTCTCAAGCCCATCCCCGGCGTGTTCTGTTATAGTGACTATAAGTACATAACATCGATTCCTGCAAACTATCATGTTAAGTACGACGACCACTACTATTCTGTATCGTACACGTATTACAAGAAGCCGGCAATTGTAAGAGCATCCTTCGCGGAAGTAGTTATTCTGGATGAGAATAACAAGGAGATTGCAAGGCACAAAAGGCTCTACGGCTATTTCCCCCGCTACAGCACTTATCCTGAACACATGCCACCTGCTCACAGGTTCTATAAGGAAGTGAACGAGCGCGACGGCAACGACTACCGCAACTGGGCCAGAAAGTTCGGAAACTTCACCTATCAGTTTATAGATAGACTGCTCAAGAGAGCCGATCATGAACAGCAGGCCTACAACTCCTGCAACGGTTTACTGCACACAGCAGAGAACTATGCATATGAGCTGGTTGAGGAGGTTGCTCACAAGTGCCTTGAAAACGATGCCATTAGCTATTCCGGCTTCATTAGAGCATTACGGAACAAACCTGATGCCGATGAAAAAACAATAAAGAAGACAACAGCTGCGCTTCCCAAGCATGAGAACATCAGGGGCGCTGACTACTACGATTAAGGAGATTAAAGAAATGGAAGAATATGATGTAAAACTGACGAATGATGAAATGATTATCTGCGACAGACTGAGAAGAATGAAGCTGTCGACAATGGCTGACACACTTGATGCAATATTCAAGGACCCCCTTACGCCGAACCGCGATTTCTTCGAGATTATCTCGGACCTGGTCAATACAGAGTGGGACACAAGGCGGGACAAGAAGTTCAAGAAGCTCCTGGCAAAGTCAGGAATCAAGTACCAGGATGCTGCCTTCGACGACAAAATGTATCTCCCCGAGAGGAACATAGATCAGCAGCTTGTCTCAAGGCTCATGTCATGCGAATGGATCAAGCAGGGAAAGACTGTCATCATCACCGGAAAAACCGGCACGGGGAAAAGCTATCTCGCTTCCGCTTTTGGCCTCTGCGCCATGCATAAGGATTACAGAGTTCGCTATGAATCTGCCAATAACCTCCTGAAGAAACTGGCCAAGGCGAACGAGGACTCCGCGGAGTTCTTGGATTACACTGACGAGCTGTTCTCCTATGACCTGTTGATTATCGACGACTACGGCCTCATGGAGCTGGATGTGATCAAATGCCAGCTCCTTTTCTCTTTGCTTGATGCAAGAGAGGGGAAGAAAGCTACACTGATTACCTCCCAGATTCCAGTTAAAGACTGGTACGGCATGTTTGCTGACAGTACCTATGCAGACGCCTGTATGGAAAGAATGGCTAAGGGTAGTTATAGGCTTCTTCTTGATGGCCCAAGCCTAAGGCCTGACCACTTGTAATCTATACTCATTCCCCTTAAACCGGAATAGTATTCCCCCTATCCGGAATAAGCATTCCCTTATTCCGGAATTTGCAGAGTTCTCCATTGAGGACCTGAAAAAGCTGTATTTCATGAGATGGAACGAAGAAA
>CAVHPV010000116.1:0-3368 GCA_963638045.1 Faecalibacterium sp. CAG:74
TTTGTCGCACGTAAGCTTACCTATGCAATGCAGAAATAGAAAACAGACCTCCTCGTCAAACAGCTGGCGTGGAGGCTTTATTTTTTTCGTGCCAATGGTAGGAATATATTTTCTGCTTCTGCTTCTTACGTATGAAAAAACGGATGAAGAAGATGCAATTGAGTCCCAGGATCATTTTGTCTTCTCTCTGACTTTTGGGTGGGAGGTAGAGTTTGCTCTGGAGGTATATATCTCTTGTCCCTTGTGTCTTTAGGATGATAAAATAGCACTATAGAACATTTAAGGGAGGTACAGAAAGCGTGGGCAGTTTTGTTAATCCTGACAGCGGTTTGTTCCAGGTTGCTGTCAACAGTGAGATTTACGTTGACAAAAGCGGGATAATCAGTTTTACAAACAAAGTCATGAATACCAAGCAGGGCTATATATGTAACAGTCGTCCCCGCAGGTTCGGGAAGTCAACCACTGCTGATATGCTTGCTTCTTACTATTCCAGAGGTGCGAATTCACTCTCTCTGTTTTCTTCTCTTGAAATAGGTAATGACCCTTCTTTCAGGGAGCATCTCAACCGATATGATGTGATCCGTATGGACATTCAATGGGCTGTTGATCCGGCAGGAGGCAGGGATAAGGTTGTATCATTTATCACAGACAGCATCATTGATGAATTAAGGGAGTATTATCCAGAAGAAATTAGCGATGACTGCCGCTCGCTTTCTCTTGCCCTTAACAGAATCTCCAGACAGACCGGACGGAAGTTCGTAGTCATCATCGATGAGTGGGATGTCCTTATAAGGGATGATAACGACAGAAAAACACAAAGAGAGTATATAGATTTTCTTAGGAGTCTCTTCAAAGGTGCAGAAGCTACAGGGTATATAGCCCTTGCATACCTCACGGGTATTCTCCCAATTGTAAGGGAAAAGACACAGTCTGCATTGAACAACTTTGATGAGTACACAATGTTGAATCCCGGGCCTCTTTCTCCATATTTCGGTTTTACCGGGGACGAGGTTCGTTCTCTCTGTGATAAGTACAGCCAGGATTACAAAAAGGTTGAAAAATGGTATGACGGATATATTCTCCGTGGTTACCATGTTTACAATCCGAAGGCTGTTGTCAGCGTAATGCTGACAGGGGAATATACCAGTTACTGGACACAGACAGCATCCTATGATGCTGTGCTTCCTCTTATAAATCTTAATTATGACGGGCTCAAGGATGCTCTTGTTGAAATGCTTGGAGGAAAAGAGTCTCCGGTTGACACCTCTTCATTTCAGAATGACCCCTCAAGGATTAGAGACCGCGATGATGTGATAACCTATCTCATACATCTGGGGTACCTTGCATATAATAGAGAGATGGAAACTGCTTTTATCCCAAATGAGGAGATAAAGCAGGAGCTTTGGAATGCTGTAAGGAAATCGAAGAGTAATGATATGATAGAGTTCCTTAATGCATCGGATGCTCTTCTTAAGGCAACTTTACAGGGTGAGTGTGATACTGTTGCCTCTGCAATAGAGGAGATTCATATGCGTTATACCCCATCTATAAAATACAACGATGAGAATTCGCTTTGCTCAGTTCTTTCCATTGCATATCTCAGTACAATGCAATATTACCAGACTCCGGCAAGGGAATTTCCTTCCGGAAAGGGATATGCAGACTGTGTCTATCTTCCGAAGCCGAGATATCTTTCTGATTATCCCTCCCTTGTGATCGAACTCAAATATGATAGAAGTGTAAAGGGTGCTATCAGCCAGATAAAAGAGAAGCGGTATCCTGAGTCTGTCAGGGGCTACACTGACAATATTCTTCTTGTCGGAATCTGCTATGACAAAAAGACGAAACAGCATGAGTGCATCATTGAGAGGTTTATCGAATAGTATGTTTTCAGAAGGAGAAGTATTCCACTCTCTTCTCATAATCTGTGGCGGCCTCGATATACATTTCTCTGTTCCTCTTCATTTCAGATATCACACTGTTGAGTTCCTCTTCTGTGACTTCCCCGTTTTCGTACATAACGCTGTAGAATCTCTTTATCGTAGATATCATTCTCTTTATAAGGTATTCGGAATGCCCTGTGCCTTTACAAATGTAATAGCGGAAGAAGTCAGTGATGTTCTTTGAAGCCTCATGAACAGACGGGACAGTTTCATAATAGAAGTAAGAGTCGAGG
The DNA here is from genome assembly GCA_963638045.1 of Faecalibacterium sp. CAG:74. Classification (GTDB taxonomy): domain Bacteria; phylum Spirochaetota; class Spirochaetia; order Sphaerochaetales; family Sphaerochaetaceae; genus Ornithospirochaeta. The sequence continues at coordinate 2,177 of CAVHPV010000116.1, forward strand.
AGCCACCACATATCCGAGAGGTAGTAATCTCTCGACTGTTTCTTAAGTTCCTCAAGATCCTTTCTGAAGATGGTCATCAGCCTCTCATTCTCCTTTTCAATCGGTGCCCACCATTCCTCCTGATATTTCTTTTCGGCTTCATTCATGCTTTGTATTAGTTCGAAGAGTGTGCCACGTTGTGATGGATCCTTTCCAAATCGCAATGTCAAGTTGTCATCTATATACCACTCTCCGTCCTCGGGGAGATCTTCTTCCTTCTTAGGATCAAACGGTGACGGAAATTCATCAACAACGGATGACATGCCCCCGCTTGAGGCAATGAGGCCAAGCCTTAAAAGATGGTTATAGGATGCTTTTACTTCTCTGACATTCTCAAATAGATACTCCATTTCATCCTTCATCTCCTTTTGGGTGAAAGGTCCGTAGAACTCCTCATAGAGTTCTTTGAGAAGTATCAGGTCATTATCTGTGAGTGCTTCTGCAGGAAAGAATGGGGAGAGCAGAAGCTTTGAGATATCACTTTCGGGGATATCATAGGTATCTGCGATTTCTTCTGAAAGGTCGAAAATATCGAGATAACTTACTCCTGCTATCTTTAGCGTTACATAACGTATGCAATAATGCAGTGATTGGATGTTATCAGAGAGTAGGACGATTCTTTCTTTCTCTATATCTGCATTCGCCAGCATGATGATAAGCTCCGGCACAATTCTTTTTATGTAGCAGTTATAAAGTCTTCTTCTGAATATCTCTGTTTTTGTCAAACCGTGTCTCCTTTATCTTTGTCCTCTCCCGGGCAACTTTTGATATCTTCTATTATATTTCTTTGTGCCCGTTTCCGGCATTTTTTTTAGGCTTTAGTATAGTTTTGTTGGCATAGGACATAATCTGACCTAGTGATGCTGATAGAATCAGGGTATGAACACAGAAATGACCCTAGAAGAAATGCAGAAGATGATTGGAGAGCTTCCTCCATTCATGATGAAAAAGCTCAGTTCCATACTTATGGGGTATAAGAAAGACAGGGACGAAGAAGAAAAAACCGTATTCACAGAGTGTCCGAAGTGCAAGAAGGAGAAGCCTTACCTTATCAAGAGAGGTAAGACAGTCGGAGGAAAACAGATATATCAATGCAAAGAATGCGGTTCCCGCTTTGTAACTGACTATAACGAAGTCACCTTCCACTCAAGAC
>CAVHPV010000117.1:0-3325 GCA_963638045.1 Faecalibacterium sp. CAG:74
ACAGTCCGTTTGGGATGTATATGCGGGAATTCAAGTCCTTAATGAAAAGACCCTATTGCACGAAAGAGACATGTTGAGAGAAAAGAGAGCTTTGATCAGCATGCGAACCCGGGCACGTTACTCACGACTCTCAACATATCAAATTTACCAGATATCATTTAATCCGGCAATTGAGACACCTCTGATTAGAGCTTTCCGATAACGGCTTCGGCATCCCTTTAAATATCAGCATTAACATCTTCCGTCATTTTCATCAACTGTGCCAAAGCAATATCAGGAGAAGACACTGAATAGTCCATACACCGCTCTCAGGATAATCTTCTGAATCCGGGTTATTTCACATCTTGTTATCACCTATGCCGGACAAACAAATATGTTAATTGATAGTAAGTAGATTCTTTCTCAGTTTAGAAATATTTCAAATTCTCCGGGCTGAAATCTATCATAAGGATTGCCTGATCTGTTATACTATCTACGGCGTTGCCATAACGGATGGATGGTTGACCTCTCAAATACACAATTGTATATCGGGAGGTGTTACCTCTCGATTCTTCTTTAATGTTGATGAAGGAGGTTGCCTATGACGGACTATGAGATAATCATGATTGTTTTGACAGTCATCGGCTTATTAATAGCCATAAGTAGAAAAAAATAACCACCCTAGGCCATTAGAGTGGTTTAAATCTTAATAAACTCTTGAGTGGTCAACCGTTCATCGGCAACGCCTCTTCTATTGGTAATATACCAAGAATAACGCCGGCTGTCAAATTAATGCAATTTAGGGGGTGTAGATAATTTTCTTCGGTAAAAGTCACTTCTTCGGGATTTTAAGAATGTATTCTCTTCTGTATCATCCTTCTCTGACGGAAATACGACACACACCACGCCATCGGGTCCAGGATATGAATCAAAGTCACCGACCGCAAGGTCAGCTTTCACAACAAGCCCTTTCTCATTTTTCAGCCCCGCATCACAGAAGATGAAGTAGTCCCCTTTTCTGAAGTTATCACTTATCTATCTTTTTATAGGAGTTTATTTCTCCACCGAGGACAAGTACAGAGCGTCTTTCTTTTTCAATCTTCATCATCCCAGTATGATTTCTTTTTTCCGCCGTGCCATCTGGACGCCTTCTCAAGAAGCATCCCGGAATCCTCTTAGCCGTCAGCCATACCCGGATTATAGTTCTATGCCTCAAGTCTCTCGAGTCGGGTAAGTGAATCTTTCCAGATGCGGTCAAGCATTTCTGAGAGTTCCCCGTCATAACTTTCATTAAGTATCTTCACTGCTTTCACGTATTTTTCTGAGATATAAGAAATGACAGAAAGCATATACCCGGGTGATATCCCATCTATCTCCATGAAGTCCTTCCGGAGAACGTTATCTATGATTCTCTGTTTTCCTATTTTCATCGATAATTCCCTCGAAAGGCTAGGATAAACAGTTGTTGATAGAAGATCATAAAAAGGAGCAAGCCTCAATCCGCCATCCGCACCATAAAGGAATGAGTAGTTCTTGGCATGGGAATCACAGTTACCTACAATGTAGTTGAAGACAAGGATCCTCAGAAATTCCCTGAGATCAGCTGCAGGAAAAGATGACTCCTTTCTGATGAGGCTGATTATCTGAGTCACCGACGGTCCCCCGTCAGACTCGTATTTCTTTCCGGGTGGTACAGCCAGTGCCTGGCACATGTCCTCCTGGTGAAGTCTTTCCAGCTTTCCTTCCCGCAGTATTCTGTCATACCTATAAGAGACAAGAGCTGAAAACTTTCCAAATTCTACCAGTTCCACACGGGGGACATCAAAACCGCATAAAGACGCAATCTCGGTAACAACTCTCTCATTCAAAGCAACGCTTTTCCCCGGCTTGACAATACAGTTTGAGGGACTGTCACCAAGCGGGAGGAACCATTTTCCTTTTTCAAAGTAAAGTGGAACTTTGTTCTGTGCACCAGCCAGGGAAAGTCTGACATTGTCTCCCCACAAAAAGAGGTTTACATCATCCATGTCCCTGATTCTATTCTCAATCTCATTCTCCCCGAGCAGCCTGTATCCAGCACCATTATCCGCAGAATATTTCTCATCATGGTCAAGAATTACGACTGCCCCAGCAATTTCACGCCCATAATGTTCAAGCAGTTTTATCACACTCTCTGAAGACACATGTGCATTTTTTGCTAATTCTTCCCTTAAATTACCATCAGGCAGGAGCCCGGAGAAAAAAGGTTCAGCCTCCCGCCGTCCGTATTCCTCCTCTTTTAGCGGAAGGCTAAGAGAAACCGCCCTCTGGGCATTACTATCATACCGAAAGCAAAGCCCCCTGGTACCTTTTGTGTATAGGTATCCCGTCAGTCTTCCATAAAGGTAAACATCAAGAATCATTGCTTATTCTCCACTAAAATCTTCAATCCCATCATGCAGGCAACATTCAGCACCTTATCAATTTCAAGTGTAGGCTTTCCTCTCTCAAGTTCAGAGATAAATCTTGTACCAACCCCGGAGAGCGATGCACACTCCGCCTGCGTCATACCGCACTCTTTGCGCTTTTTACTGATTAGCTTCCCTATATCTTCTGATGTCTTCACAATCATAATTTTAACGATATATTACCGTACGGGAATAATCAAGTGATAAGCACTGATTGTACCCACAAATATTACCGTACGGGAATAAAACCAAACACATTGATAATCGTTCCCTTTTCCTCATTTACCACAAAAGAAAAATATCCTCTCTTTTCTGTTTTCACCTTATAATCAAGTTATGGAAAAAGCAATTCTCCTTGCACAGCCTCGTGCACTGGCAGGACATCCCCTGGTACTCTGTAATAACCTTCCTCACATACAGTGTCTACATTTACCTTCCGCTCTCAACCGTGGACTTTGTCACTTTCTGCAGACTCATCCGAACGACCGGCCTTATATGTAGTTTTTCTCCATACGCCCGTGATTTTGCCTCCAGCTTCTCCAGACCCAGCATTACTGATACGCCCTTGCTCTCAGCTAACGGTTTAGGATTTCTCCTCCGGTTTACCCGTAGTGGACTTTCACCACCAAGTTATTACCCTCGCAGGGCACACTGACAAACAGCATATACATGCTGCGCGGCATAGCAGATGATAAGAAAGAGAATTATCCGGATGTCTTCACTGCCTTGAAAAGGATTGCAGTTGTACAGTCGATAAAGAGCAGTAATGCCATTGAAGGCATTGTTACGACGGATAAACGGATCGAGGATATCGTAAAGAGGAGCTCGGCACCGCTGAATCATAAGGAACTGCCCGTAAATAACATATACAAATATTGAAATTTCTGCCCATGTGTGAT
>CAVHPV010000118.1:0-3294 GCA_963638045.1 Faecalibacterium sp. CAG:74
CGAGAATGTCCTTAACTCCCATATTCAGGATTTCGATCTCATGTGTCATGACTGGGACGATTATTATGCTCAGAGGAGACCTTCACGTAGAAGGCGATAACAGATTGATGCTTATAGTGGCCGGGAAACCGGCCATTTCTTATGGGGAGTACAAATGGACAAGATTGTTAGCAGGCGTGGACAAAATTAGTTGGCATTCTGGAGTCAAAATTACTTAGCAGTAACACTCTGAATGACACGTCTCATCCTTCTTTTCTCGTCTCTGTTCATTTTCTGTTCTCCTAGTCAAGCCAGACATGTACATAAGAAAAAGTCCAGCAAAACCGCTCTAATTTAATTCTAGTCCAACCACATATGTACATATGATTTTGTCAGCACATATTCTTCAAATTACCATACCGAAAAGGTGGCAATTTCAGTATCTACTCGAGCTGCATCGACTTCAGTATTGTTTTATCAAGATAGAGATTATTAACTGGAACATCCAGGATTTCCTCAATTTTGTCGAAGACGTCAGTGCGCCGCGACATATTCATGAGCTTTCCGTTCTTCTCATAATCTCCGGCAATGAAAGTTCTGATGAACTCTGTTATCTCCTCGGTTCCGAGCGCATTTTTCAAGACCTTGAACTGCAGCAGTCTTATCAGAAGTACAGCAATATAACAGATGAGAAAATGTCCCTTTATGCTGTCTTCCTTCTGAAGGAAAACAGGTCTGGCATCCAAGTCGGACTTCATCACCCTGAAGGATTCCTCGATTCTCCATAAATTATGGTAAACACCATACACCTCAAGAGGACCGAGTTTCAGTTCTGATGTTACAAGAAGATTGTAGCCGCAGACGGCAAGATCACTGTCGATCTTCTCCTGATTTATTTCGGCTTTAACTTTTGTATTATCCTCAGTAACAAAGTCTACATATTTCCCGCTTTCGCCGAATTCGTCCTTTTTTGCCTGGCTGAGACAGTTTGCCTTTGCTTTTTCTACAAGTTTATTTATCTCATACGTTTGTTTTTCATATAGCTTGGGGCTGAAGGTTAGTACTCTTTTCTCGGTAAGATGTACTATAACAGCCTTGCCGTCTTCACCTGTAATTTTGTAAGGAAATTTATCGATGCATTCCTTATATCTATATAGAAGATTGCCTGCCTTGTCTTTTTCATCTTTCCAGTCATTTTCACTGAAAACCCAGATCTTCTCCTCTTTCGGAAGCTGCTTTACAGACTTGGAGAAGAGGTATCCGTCTTTATTCTTCAGCGCATCATATATGTTGTCCGCACAGTTGAGTCCCTTATCTGCAACATGTATCGTCTTGCCTTCAATATGATTTCTGCTTTTGAGCTCCTTTACGACTGCTCTCAAAATAGGCTTTTCTGACTGGTTACCCGGATACATCTTCATTCCTACCGGTATCATATTGGCATCAAGAAGGAGTCCCAGTCCGACAATCGGATCCTTTCTGTTTTCTTTGCTGGGGCCCTTTCTCCTGAAATCATCCTCACGGTCTATCTCGAAATAGAAGTTAGTACAGTCGAAGTAGGTGTTGTGCGTATCTATTCCGTACCGTTTCTTTGTCGCCTCGGTGAAAAGCTCGACGAACTTCTGGTAGTCTCCTCCCAGGTATTCACAGCATTCAAGGATCTGATCATATGAGGCATCAGGAGAATTATACATCTTGGGAAATACATTCTGACATGTGTATCTCTTGGAATCAGGGTTCACTACCCTGGCATATATAAGTGAACTCATGACTTCAAAAACATCGAAGCCGAAATCCCTCGTCGCTTCCTGAAGAAATCTTATAGTGTTTTCAACCTTCAGTTCGTTCATAACCATCCTGAGCGGAAAATACCCTACATTCTTCAAACGCGATTCTTCTCTGCTGATCTTTGCCACATCGGCTTTCGCCTTCAACTTATCCAGCTTTCTTTGTCTGTTAAGTTCATCAACTTTCTTCTTTGCACTGGCAATAGGATCCGGGTCTCCTGCTGCAACAAGAGCATCGAAATACCCAAGACTCTTGTAGCATTTTTGTACTGCATTACCTGAATTCGGATCGTATTCCCCAGAATAAATCTGTATGTACAAACCCTTCTTATTTGTTGTTTTTTTGACGAAATATGACATGGCTTCTCCTTGGTATAATCATAGCACAATAGCACAAGATTGCAAGGGCAAAATAAAAAAGATTGAAAAACTTTCAGGATGCGTGAAGACAGCAGAAACCCCCACTATTTGGGGGACTAAATAGGGTTTTTGACTAATATTCGAGGGATGGGCTCCTAAAGATTATTGTGCTAAGCCTCTAAAGACGGGCAGGTTAACCCCTGCGGTTTTTCTTTGCCCAAATTCCGACAATCTTCTGTCTTTTTGATATTTTCGCAACAAAAAGCAACAAAATTTCTGGCATTTTAAGAAAAGGGCATTATCATAATTAAAAAAGGAGAATATTTCATGAACAAATTGACAGCACGTGATTTGATTAATGCATCAATGGGGAGAGAGGAATGCGATCTCGTCATTAAGAATGCACAGGTTGTTGATGTATGTGGTTCTACCGTATATAAGGCAGATGTTTATGTGAAGGATGGTTACATTGTAGGTTTCGACGGAGAGAGAAAGGCGAAGAAGACTGTTGATGCCGAGGGGCAGTATCTTATTCCGGGCTTTATCGACAGCCACTGCCATATCGAGAGCTCACACCTTTCCCCGAGTGAATTCTCCAACGCAATACTTCCATGCGGAACGACGACTGTAATCGCCGACCCCCACGAAATTGCCAATGCCGCAGGTCTCAATGCAATGAAATATATGCTTGAGTCAGCTAAAGACGCTGTTCTCGACATCTATTACATGTTCCCTTCCTGTGTGCCCTGCACATTCTTCGAGCACTCCGGAGCGGTTCTCAACGCAGCGGAAATCGAGACGCTAATCGACAACGAGAAGATCTTAGGACTTGGAGAGATGATGAACTATGTCGGCGTTGTAGGCGCTGACGAGACTATCCTCGACAAGCTCGAGACATGCTACTCACGCCATAAGATTATCGACGGTCATATCCCGACAATCCAGGGTCAGGGACTCGATGCCTACCTCTCTGCAGGCATCAAGACAGACCATGAGTGTGAAACTCCCGAGGAACTCCAGGAGAAGATTAGAAAGGGTATGTATGTACTCCTCAGACAGGGAACTGTATGCCGCAATGTCCTCCAGCTTCTCCCCGGCGTTACAGATACAAACTACCGCCGCTGTCTCTTCTGCACGGATGACAGACAGCCGCAGTCGATTACAAGAG
>CAVHPV010000119.1:0-3270 GCA_963638045.1 Faecalibacterium sp. CAG:74
TTCGGTGCACGGCTCGGCTTTGAGACAACTCTCGGCGACCACATAACACTTGGTGCCTTCTCAAGAGTTACAGCATCCTTTTTAACAGTCGAGGACGAAACATTATACAGCTCGATGACTCTTCTAGTAGACCCTGTGTGCCTGACACTTAGTTACAACTTCTGATAAGGGAAAAAATGAAGAGAAAGATAGTTGTTACTTCAATCATTTTTATTCTACTTGTGCTCTTCTCCTCCTGTGACTTAACGCCAATGGAGGAGGGAAGAAGTGTCAACGAGTACATATTCCCTTATGTGAAGCTCGAACTGACAAAGGATGAAAACGGTAACAACTGCTACTCGGCATCAATACTTTCCGGCGCCGATGTAAGTACTGTTTATATTCCCTCCTATGTTGACGACTTCGACGGTTCTGTTCCCATCAAATACTTCAGCGGCTTTGAAAATGATAATGATATAGTGAATCTCAAATCCACAACCTTCGAGTCATCAAGTACCGAAATAAAGCTTAAGTCTCTTGACGAGGCATCTCTTCTTTATACCCTGAAGTACAACACAGTGGATATTGACAGCACTATATGGAGGAACCTTCCCTCCCTTCCTGATACAGAGGACGAAGAGTTTGTAGGTTGGTTTTTACAGAATAATCCCGATGTCAGGATAGATAACGGTAGCGTTATGGTTCCCGGCTACACAACACTCTTTCCGAAGTGGGGAACGCATACCTTTAAAGAAGTAGAGGCAAAGGAACCCACGTGTACAGAGGGGGGATGGAAAGCATACCACTATTGCACAAATCAAGGCTGCGACTACACAACAAAGGTTGAGATACCTGCGCTTGAGCATAATTTCGTAAAGCACGAGGAAGTTCCTGCTACTTGTACAGAAGACGGTACTGTAGAGTATTGGGAATGTGTGAACTGCAAAAAGAAATTCTCTGACAGCAGTTGCAGAAATGAAATATCCCAGATAACAATTCCTGCTCTCGGACACGCTCTGGTGAAGATAGACGAAGTTGCGGCAACATGTACTGAAAAAGGAGTCAAAGAGCACTACAAGTGTGCGCGCTGTTATTCTCTTTTCGCCGATGAGAAAGCTGAGGAGCCTACGACAAAGGATGAACTTGAGACTCCAGCTCTTGGGCACGAGTGGGTCTATAAGTATGGCGAGAGAATAGTCGACGGACATTGGCAGCAGTGTTCCCGTCCAAATTGTAAAGCAACAACAGATGTTACTTCTCACGATTATTCTATTAAGGAAGGTATAACGGCGCCGACTCATAACACTCCGGGTGAGATGAAATACACCTGTTCTCTCTGTGGGGCTACAAAGACAGAAGATATTCCTCCTCTAGGAGATGAACACAAGGGAGAAGCAGTGAAGGTCCTGGAGCCGACATGTGAAGAGAGCGGATACACAGTATACAAGTGTACAGTCCCGGGGTGTGGTGTAGAATACAAAGGTAATTACGTAGATCCGAAAGGTCACAAGACAATCAAAGTTGAAGCGAAGAATTCGACATGCACAGAAAAAGGTAACCTTCTTTATTACACATGCTCCGTATGCGGAAAGTTATTCAACGATGAGAACGGCAAAAATGAAACAACGCTAGAAAACGTCACACTGCCTGCCCTTGGTCATCTTTTCAATGAAAATGTATATGAAAGTGACGGAAACTCTCACTGGCAGAAGTGTGTAAGAGAAGGTTGTGGTCATACAACAGAAAAGACTCTTCATAACTACAATCAAGAGACAACGACATACCAGAAAGAGACGGCAAACTGCACTGAGAGGGCAAAATACTTCTACACCTGTGTCTGCGGTGCAAAAGGAACAGAGACTTTCGAGAATGGTGAGCCCTTAGGCCATAGTCTTACCCATTATAAAGAAGTACCTCCGACCTGCGGAGTAGAAGGGAAAAAAGAATATTGGTCGTGTTTGAGATGTAAATACAGCTTCTACGATGAGAAGTGTACGGAGAAGGTCAAAGAAGACTCCGACCTGATTATTTCTCCTACGGGTAATCATACTTTTGGGTCCTATGTGTCGATGGGAGAAAGCGGCCATATGGCTCAGTGTAGTGTCTGCCATAAATATTACGGAGATACCATAAGCCACACCATAAAAACCTATTGGGATTCCGATGAAGAAGGACACTGGCACGCATGTACAGCCTGTGGTTATCAGAAGGACTATGCAGTCCACAGCTACGTGGATTATGGCACAGACAAGGTCTGCTCGGTTTGTTTTCATGTAAAGAAAGGAAAGGAAGAAACAGCTGACGGTGGTTTCGATATTAAGCCCGGAAACGAAGCTCCGGAAGGAGTCCTGAAGGTAAATGGCACATCCGGCTCCTTTACTGCAACTTTCACACTCGACGCAGAATCAAAGATGACAGGAGTTAAATGGTATCTGGAGGGCGTAGAGATTGATGGTGTCACAGGTGCTACCTCGTCTACATGTAGTTTTAACGCCCCCGATAAGCGTACCTATCACATTATGTGTGTGGTGTTCAATGGAACATTGGTAAATTCATTTGAGCAAACCATATTAGGAGGTGGTTCCACCTGATGGTTACTAGGAATTTATATAGAAAATTAATTGAAAAGGAAGGTAAAATAAATGAAAAAATTACTCAGCGTATTATTGCTCGTAATTGCAGGATTGCTTGTATTCACAGCTTGTAATCCTGAATCCAAGCTCACGGATGAACTTGTCAGCGTTAGACTCTTGACCGGTTCTGAAGATAGAGCACTCAAAGCCGAAGTTGATTTTGATGTCAGCAAAGTCTCAGTATGGAAATACTCTGCTACTAAAGCCGATAACGGTATTAAAACTGGTGAAATAACCGATGGAACTTTGGATAGTAACAAGCAGACTGCTGCACTCTCGCAGGGAGCATGGAACTTTGTTCTTAAGGGTTATGATTCTTCAGATAATCTAATCTGCCAGGGTAAAGCAGATGATGTTCTCATTACTACAAATAGCAATTCGGTAACGATTACAGTTAATCCGTTGCAGAAAGATAAGGGAACTATCAAGATTGCTGACAGCATCGTGATTACTGATAAGGAAGGTAATTCTTATGATGCAGGTGACAAGGCCAGTGAGTATACAAAGGGAATAACTGTCACTCCTTATCCGACAGGTGAAGCTCTCGCTGACCAGACTGCTTCAGACGGATACTATACTTACGAAAATGTAACTTCCGGAACATACAAAGTTGTTGTTACCTTTACAGGAACTCACAATGAAGTTACCTATACTGCAG
>CAVHPV010000120.1:0-3226 GCA_963638045.1 Faecalibacterium sp. CAG:74
AGAGACTGAGCGTCCACTCTTTATTCTTTTCGTTGCCGAAAATAAACTTGAAGAGCCGGTCTTTATATTCTCGCGTTATCGCCATGAAGAGCCTCCCTTATGTAATCTATAGTTATAATATCATATGAAAATGGGGAAAGGACAAGAATAAGAAGAGTATTTTGTTCAATGTATAGCAAGTTCATCACGATATAACAATTGACAAACTCGGTATGAAAGGGTTTGAAGAAATGAGTAGGTGTATCTCAGCCTTACCGGAAGGGGAACATTGAGGTGTAAATGAGAATGTATTCAGTGAGCTTCTCTCGGCTCTAATCAAGAAATTTATACTTGGTGTGTTTCGCTACTCTTGAAGGCAATTGTAACAATAGGGGCCGGATTATATAAGCCCCTTATTTAATTAAGCTCATTGCAGCAATTAATCATCGTCTTCTACTCCGGTTAAATAAACTCTGTAGATGTGTATGTCAGTTTGACACCCGATAGCCTCTTAGGTTTGTGTGGGTGATAACAGTTTTATGACAGCGTGAATTACTATCCGACATTTGTTGTACATAATCTCATCCCTGGCTGTTTTCAAGCTCGTCATGAAGTACTCTGCAGACAAATTCATTCATGCTTATTCCTCTTCTCAGAGACTCGTCTCTCAGTTCCTTCAAGAGGTTTTCAGGAAACAGTGCGTGAAAACTCTTTCCCTTCCTCCCGGTGCTGATGATTGACTTCTTCGTTCTTGCAGGAGCAACAAACTCCGATTTAACTTCAAACGAAACAGCAATATCATCCTCGGTAATTTTAGACTAGCATATACATTGTGCGATTGAGTCATCAATTTGCTCCCCCTTGGAGGAATCACGCAGCTGGGAAGGAAGTCTCTCTAATTTCTCTTCCTCTTCTTCCTTCATCATTACCACTTCATTATTGAATATATAGAGAGCCTCCCTTACGCTTCTATCGAAATCAGTGCACGCTTTCTTTATCTTTGTTCTATTATCTCTATTCATCCCGTTCTCCTATCAGACATTTGTTGTACATATCAGCAAAATCATTCTATTCACTCAAGTTAAGTTCTGTCTCCGTAGCATCGCCGACATCAGGAATTGAATCATCGAAGTCTATCTCCAGCTCCTTGAATATAAGACGCTGTCCTTTTGTCGGAGCAGAGTATTGAGCTTTGTATTTTCCACTGAACTTTACCTTCGAATAACTCTTCACTCTTTTAAGAAGCGTGTCGGGAGAGGATGCGTACTTCTTAGTCTCTGCATCAAATGAACGTATCTTATTTCTTAACACTGTTCTCAATACCTGTGCACAGAACTGTATAAAGAGCCTTCCATAAACAGATTCCGTCTTTTTGGTTCTGAGTCTCTTCATGTCCGTCGCGCCCTTGAGATCATCGAATCCGCTTTCTATGTACGTTCTCTCTCTATACATTATCAAAGCTTGTATTGCATCCTTCTCCATATCGGAATAGAGGACCCAATAACCGAATATCTTCTCATCGAGAATCTCGGGAAGTGACTTTTTGTCGGTAACATAAATTGTCCCTTTACATCCTTTCTTCGAAACAGTGAAGAATTCATCATAGAAGGCTTTGTACTTCTCATTTTTGTTATCTTCTTTAAGTTCCTTTTTTCTCGCCATGTACTCCTTCACGAATTTCTCTTTCTTTGCTGTCTCTATCGAAGGTGAGTAGTATATATGTGCCCAGACCTGTCTTCCTTCTTTCTGTGGATCGTAGACTGTGTAGCAGAAGGTGGTGCTGCCTTCATCATCTTCATACCAGGAAGAAAACACATCTTTCTTGTGCTTTCTTATCAACTCCTTGGCCCAGCCGACGGAGGAAGGAACCGGGATTGTCGACTTAACCCCTTTTTCGTGAAGCATATCCAGAAACTCTTTCTTCCAAAAGCCTTTATCCATTATAAAACCATACGGTTTTGCTTCATAGCCTTCGAACTCTTTAACAGTATCTATCAATGTCTGACTGTCACTGAGACTTCCATTGAGATGTCTGAAGGCAAGTGGAATATGGCTCTCTTTATCTGTAACCATGGCAAGGTTAATCTGCTTGAGCCATTTCTCATGGTCTCTGTTGTAGCCGTATTCAGCAATATCCATATCGGTAGCATATGTGCTTACACTCGTTATATCGTAGCAGACACTCTTGTCCTTTGCTTTTTCTTTCACCCAAGCCGAAAAGAAAGCGGAGCAAGCTGTTTCGTTGAGTTTGGGAAAGAGTTCGCTTATTCTCGGACTGGAAAGTCTCTTAAGCTCTCTATTGGTACACCAATCCTCTGCATTCATCAAGGCATCTCCTGTACAGAGCAGAAAGAAGACAAGGGCTTCAATCTTATCGGCCTTATCTTTTCCGAAGGCACTTACAAGAGTCTTCTGTAATCCTGCCTCTTTACTTGCTGCATTAAGAACAAGCACTTCTCCTGACGGTATAACTTCCTTGACTGCGGGGACTATATCTTTCTTATCCTCGATGTCGTGGATTGCAGCGTACTTCGAGCCGAATTCGATTTCTCCTCCTTTCTTCTGCGCCTTTCCGACAGTCTCATAGTGATGGATTGTCTTCTTTTTGTCTTTGTCATAGGTAGGGGTGTCCAGCACAACTCTGTATAGTTTTCTGGACTTTTCGTAGACGTATTTGTAGTCTGGTTTATCTTTCTCGCTCATGCTACAATTGTAGCACTATCTCCGCCAGGGAGACAACCCTCTATCTTATTATTTCCAAAAAAATAACCCTACTAATGAGGGCTAGTGCTACAAAATGCGCGAGAATTTAGGCATTCAAACCGGCGAAAACGAGCTGCCTCTCTCTGCCAGCGACAGCGTTGCAGCGCAGGCCGAAAAAGCCGGAGTGGATGTGGAATACATTGTGTATCCGGGTATGTTTCATACTTTCTATATTCTCTATCCCGACATCCCGGAAGGTCGCGCCGCCTATCGCGTAATCGCTGACTATATCTGCAGTCTTTATTGAGGAGGTCAAGATCATGCAGAGCCGTCAGTTTCAATTTATAGTCAAAATCGCCTATTGGTGTCGCAAATCGCCTAAAAACGATATAAAAATAGGAGTTTAATCTCTAAAACAATTGACAAATCGCCCAAAATGCCATATTGTTTAGGCGATAAAAAAGAGATGTGGGAGATTATGTACAAAGTATTTGATTATTCCAAGCTTGAAAGCAGAACCTGGGACAAGGAAATTCTGAACTAT
>CAVHPV010000121.1:0-3184 GCA_963638045.1 Faecalibacterium sp. CAG:74
ACAGGGGGGATATCATGCTTGAGTCAGGATTATACGAAGAACTTATAAACAACGAACTTGAAAAGGAACTCAGCGATAAGGACAAGAGTCAGAAATACACAGAAGACGTAGACAAGAAGGATGTCTCGGATACGCTTTCACGTTACCTGACAAATGTAATAAGAGAAGGACTTGAAAGCTTCGACGATAAAGAGATAGCACGTAAACTCAAGGTAGCCAATGAAATTATCTCGCTTGTCAAAGAAGAGACAGGACTTAACCTCGAAGGAAGAAATGTACCGTCACCTGAAATTCTCTATGCATATATAGATGACAAGAAAAAAGAAAAGTATGTAGGTCTCGACAATGCCGGCAGCATAGTCCGCCCGCTGACTTCCCTTTCTGAAAGCTCTCTATTTACAGGAGCAAAGAACGACCCACAAATGTTCGAAGAGCTCAAGAGAGAGATTGTCTCGTCAGACTCAATCGACATGCTGGTGTCTTTCATAAAGTGGAGCGGATTATTGCAGATAATCGATGAACTCGAGGAGTTTACAAATAAAGGAGGATATCTGAGGGTAATCTCGACTTCATACATGGGTGCAACAGACCCGAAAGCCATAGAAAAGCTGAGTAGTCTCAAAAACACGGAGATTAAAATCAGCTACGACACCAAAATAACCCGTCTCCATGCCAAAGCCTACATCTTTCACCGTAACACAGGCTTCAGCACGGCATACGTAGGCTCATCAAACTTATCAAAAGCCGCGATGTCGAGTGGTCTTGAATGGAATCTCAAAATAACCCAGAAAGACCTTGCGGAGGTATTCAACAAGATAAGACTTACGTTCGAAAGCTATTGGAATGCCGAGGAGTTCGAGCTCTACAGCAAAGGGAGCAAAGACATCCTCGAGAGCGCAATTATGAGCGAGCGCCATAAGTCAAATGAGAGCAACGTAGAAATATATACTATGGATGTAAGGCCTTATTCCTACCAGAATGAAATTCTCGAGAAGCTTGAGGCCGAAAGAGTTATCCACAACAATTACAAAAACCTTGTTGTCGCTGCAACAGGAACGGGAAAGACAGTCATAGCAGCCCTGGACTACCGCAACTACAGAAAAAAGAATCCACATTCTTCTCGTCTCTTATTCGTCGCCCACCGCAGGGAGATATTAGAGCAGAGCCTCTCTACCTTCAGACAGGTTCTCAGAAATCCCAATTTCGGCGACCTTCTTGTCGGCAACTCTACCCCATCCTCTCTTGATTATCTCTTTGTCTCAATACAGTCATTGAACTCCAGAGAACTAATAGAAAGAATGAAAAGTGACTTCTACGACTATATAGTTGTAGACGAGTTCCACCATGCTGCAGCTGATAGCTATCAAGAGCTTCTGAATTATTACAAACCCAAAATTCTCCTTGGCCTTACGGCAACACCTGAGAGAATGGACGGAAGGGATATTCTCGCCTACTTCAACAACCGCATTTCTGCAGAGTTGAGACTTCCCGAAGCAATAGAGCGAAAGCTGCTCTGTCCGTTCCAATACTTCGGAGTAACGGATGATGTTGATTTGAGCCGTCTCAGATGGACACGTGGCAGCTACGACAGAAATGAGCTATCAAACATATATTGCGCCAACACGGAAGCAGCAAAGAAAAGGGCCGATTTGATTATCGCATCCGTCGTAAAATACACATCAGATGTAAACAGCATAA
This sequence comes from Faecalibacterium sp. CAG:74, assembly GCA_963638045.1. Taxonomy (GTDB): domain Bacteria; phylum Spirochaetota; class Spirochaetia; order Sphaerochaetales; family Sphaerochaetaceae; genus Ornithospirochaeta. Next base: position 1,699 of record CAVHPV010000121.1, read on the forward strand.
AAGGCCTCGGGTTCTGTGTATCCATCGATCATGCCAAGTTTATGGCCGAGCACTTCAACACTTCAGGACTGTCATCTCTTGCATTGACTGCCACCGACAACAATGAAATAAGAGGGGATGCCAAGCGCAGACTGGAAAGTGGAGAAGTCAAGTTCATATTCGTTGTCGACCTCTATAACGAAGGTGTCGATATACCATCGGTCAACACCGTACTCTTCCTCCGCCCCACAGAGTCGCTGACAGTCTTTTTACAGCAGCTTGGAAGAGGACTGAGGCTGTGTGACGACAAGGACTATCTGACAGTCCTCGATTTCATAGGACAAGCAAACAAAAAATACAACTTTGTGGAAAAGTTCAATGCAATAACGCGAAGCAATGGAAAGAGCTTCAAGCAAAATCTCGATGAGTCGTTCATTCCCGCTCCGAGAGGATGTTACATCCACCTTGAAAAGATAGCCGCAAAATACATAAAAGAAACAATAGGGGCTTCATATAGCGGGCAAAGCGGCATAGTAAGGCTCATACAGAGCTTTGAGGACGATACCGGCCTATCACTTACACTTAAGAATTTCCTCGACTACTATCACTTCAATCCGAAATACATATACAGGACAAAAAAGTCCTTCTCAATGCTTATGGCAGCGGCAGGAAAGAAGGATAACTATAGTGAGCCGATGGATGAACAGGCTTCAGGTGCACTTTATCGTCTTTCTTCCATAGACTCAAAAGAGTTCATCTCATTTATCCTCAATCTTATTGAGAAGAGGCATGTTAATTGGGATGAACTCTCAGGGAAAGACGAGCTGATGCTTAAGATGCTCTACGTCACAATCTATCACGTGAACACGACAAACTTCAGAAGCAATAAAGTAAGGTCTAACTTCGATATTATTTTCAACTCACCAAAGTTTATGTCGGAGGTAAAAGAGCTTCTTGAATATAAAGAGAGCAGAATAGATTTCATTGAAAAACCAGTAGACCTAGGCTTTGTCTCTCCGCTGGCGCTACACTGTACATATTCAAGAGGCCAGATTCTCGTTGCATTGGGTTGTGACAGCCAGGCAACAAACTCTGTGACGGGAGTTCTGACAATTGAAGAGAAGAATATTGACGTTTTATTCATTACACTCAACAAGACCGAAAAGGACTTCTCCCCGTCGACTATGTACAAGGACTACTCTATTAACGATACCCTCTTCCACTGGCAGAGTCAGGGAATTGCATCATCTTCAAGCAGAGCAGGAAAACGTTACATAAATCAGGCTGCACTGGGAGGCAAAGTTCTTCTCTTCGTAAGAGAGAATAATGAGGACGAATACGGCAAAGGTGAAGCCTTCACATTCCTCGGAAAGGCAGATTTCGTAAGCTATGAAGGCGAAAAGCCGATGAACATCATATGGAAGCTTGAGGAGCCTATCCCTGCAGCATTCATAAAGAAGACCAACACTCTCTTGGCAATGTAGGGAGCTTTTAATAGTATTTCGGT
>CAVHPV010000122.1:0-3166 GCA_963638045.1 Faecalibacterium sp. CAG:74
TTTCGTCTATATTCTCCTCTATTCCGTACTACGAACTTGTCTTTGACAGTGAGAGTGCAGTACACGCCGGATTTTTGTGCATGATGAATATTCTTGAAGCTGACATTCTGCCGGAAGTTCCGACAAACAAGGGACGCATCGACTGTGTTCTGAGATGTCCTGATGACATATACATCATCGAGTTCAAATTCAATCAGAGTGCCGATGATGCCATAGCCCAGATAAAGAGCAGAAAGTACTACGAGCCGTATCTGAAAGAGAGGAAGTCTATCCATCTGTTGGGTATTAACTTCTCGACAGAAGAGAAGAATATTATCGAGTGGAAGGACGAGATTTTGAAGTAGGGGGTATCAACATCAGCATTTTGCACTTAGCTGCTCAGCTTGATGTTTCACACGGCGGGATATGCTGTTCAGTAAAAAGCAGAAGTATCGTCGCAGCATTTGATGAAGATTTTATGGCTGACCGCATCCAGCCTCAATATAGCGATAATAGAGAGGAGCTTTGAAACAGCTCTCTATGTTAATATCTTCATCGCTTAGAAATAAAATATGAAAACGAACGGGAGAAATACATTACTTTTTGCTCATAAAATCTTTGTCTTATGATATTATGTGAATAAGGAGGCACAAAGTGAAAATGATAGCAACTGGTAACAGTACATTTGAAACCTTAATTCAGGGTGATTGCTTATATGTCGACAAGACTAAATATCTTTATTCCTTAATCAAAACGATAGGAAGTTATTATTTTCTTTCGCGCCCCCGCAGATTCGGTAAGTCTCTCACTCTCAGCACACTGAAATCTATTTTCGAGGGAAAGAGAGAGCTTTTCAAAGGACTCTACATAGACGGTATGGATTATGACTGGAAGAAGTATCCGGTAATTCACATCAGCTTCATTGATTTTGAATTTGATGATGCTGCTGATCTGAAGAGTCAGATATGTAATACTCTTCTGGCTATTGCAGATGAGTATTCTGTAACAATACCTCTTCATTATAAATATAACGAGATGTTGAAAGCTCTCATTGTGAGACTGGCAGAGAAAGAGAAAGTAGTTGTTCTTATCGATGAATATGACAGTCCTCTCATAAACAGCATCAACAGCGATAAGTTAGAAGACATAAGGAAAGTCCTCAGAGGATTCTACTCTGTCCTGAAAGCTTCTGATGCTTACATTCGTTTTTGTTTAATCACCGGAGTAACCAAGTTCTCAAAGGTGAGCATTTTCTCCGCAATGAACAACCTTACTGACATCTCCGCCATGGACAGGTATTCATCTGCATTAGGTTATACACAGGATGAGCTTGAGCATTACTTTGCCGAATATATTGAAGACGGTGTCAGGAAGAACAAGACAACGAGGGAGAAATATCTTTCCACTCTCAAATACTGGTATGACGGTTATCGTTTTACGGCCGGTGGAGAGTCGGTATATAATCCTGTGTCGATAGGCTCTTTCTTCTATGAGGGAGGAATGTCATTCAGGAATTACTGGATACAGACCGGTGGCATGACAATGCTCTTGAGCGAAGTAGCAAAGCGTGTCAAGTTCGATATATCTCTTAAGGGAGAGCTCAAGATTTCGGAAGAGAATCTCCATACAGTCGATATAGTTCAGATGGTGCAGACTGAAGTCAGCAGTGATAACTTTCTTGCACTTCTTTATCAGACAGGATATTTGACGATAAAAGAAGCTGTTCCTGTCAGGGAAAGTTTTCTCATTGAACTCGGGTATCCTAATAAAGAGGTTGAAAGAGGGCTTAATGAAATCCTCCTTCCGGTATACGTAGGGATCTCTGCAGCAAAAAGTTTTAAACGTCTCATAATTATTGATTACTTCGATAAAGGAAAGGTGGATGATGCGATAAAGACACTTTCGTCTATATTCTCCTCTATCCCATACTATGAACTCGTCTTTGACAGTGAGAGTGCAGTACACGCCGGTTTTCTGTGCATGATGAATATTCTTGAAGCTGACATTATTCCAGAAGCTCCTACAAACAAGGGACGCATCGACTGTGTTCTGAGATGTTCTAATGCCTTATATATCATCGAGTTCAAATTCAACCAGAGTGCGGATGATGCTATAGCTCAGATAAAGAGCAGAAAGTACTACGAGCCGTATCTGAAAGAGGGGAAGAATATCCACCTGTTGGGTATTAACTTCTCGACAGAAGAGAAGAATATTATCGAGTGGAAGGACGAGATTTTGAAGTAGAGGTATCAAACGTGGATATTTTCATTCCCCGTATAACCATTCAAAGTACAGGGTCTGGGGAGTTTTCAGCTCTTGGTCTCTTATTCTTCAGCATAAGAATGGAGAGAAATGTGGCGTTATGGTTGAGACGGGTAAAATATTACCTTGACACGCTTTTGCAATTTGATTCAATATTTAAAATAATGAATAAGATTTGAAGCAGGAGGTAGCAATATGACAGTATTGTGGTATCTCTTGGTTGGAATTGCAGGTATTGCTATCGGTTTTTGTGGCCGTTGCATATATGCGAAGTTGAAATTGACTTCCGCTGAACAAAGGGCAAAAGTCCTTGAAGAAAATGCTTCAAAGAATGCTGAAGCAAAAGCTAAGGAGATTATCCTCGAGACAAGGGATAAGCTTCTGAAGGAACAGCAGCAGCAGGAAAATGAAGCCCGCGACAGAAGAGCTGAACTGCAGAAAAGTGAAAGAAGACTGCAGCAGAAGGAAGAGAATCTAGAGCGTAAACAGCAGGAGAATGACTCCGTAACGCGACAACTGGGAGAAAGAGCAGAGGCATTAAAGAATAGAGAGGATGTAATCTCTAAGAGAGAAGCCGACTTGGACAGTGAGTATGAAAAGGTGGCCGGAATGTCCCGTGAGGATGCAAAGAACATTCTCATCGAGGAGATGAAGCAGAAAGCCGAACATGATGGTCAGGTCTATGTCAACAAGATCGAGCAGGAAGCACAGCTCCAGGCTGATAAGAAGGCTCGTGAGATAATAATTACATCCATCCAGAGGCTGGCAACAGAGGTCTCGGGAGAGATTACGACAACATCGGTCACACTTCCATCCGACGAGATGAAGGGAAGAATCATCGGGCGCGAAGGAAGAAACATCAGAACCCTTGAAACCCTTACCGGTGTCGATATCATCATTGATGATACCCCGGAGGCTGTTGTCA
>CAVHPV010000123.1:0-3103 GCA_963638045.1 Faecalibacterium sp. CAG:74
ATGATAATCTCAGCCATATAATCAATCATCTCATCCGTCATTCCAGGATATACTCCAACCCAGAAACTGTTGTTCATGACATAGTCTGTCATCTCGAGAGAACCGCTGACTCTGTATGCATCCGTTCCTCTTATATCATCAAAGCATGGGTGTTTGATAATATTTCCGGAGAAAAGGAGTCTTGTCTGTATATTATGCTTCTCGATGAATGATGTGACATCATTCCTCTTCAAGCCGCTCTCAGGCTTGACGGAAACGATAAATCCGAACCATGAAGGAATACTCCCTTCAGCAGGTTCTGGAAGAATAAGCTTATCACTTACGCATTCAAGAGCTTTATGGAGTCTAGTCCAGTTATGGATTCTTCTTTCAATGAATGACGGGAACTTCTTGAGCTGTTCAACTCCAACCGCAGCCTGCATATCTGTAACCTTAAGGTTATAGCCGAAATGGCTGTAAACATATTTATGGTCATAACCTTTGGGTAGTTCACCGTACTGGCCGTCAAATCTGTGACCGCAGAAGTTGTCTCTACCGGATGGGCAGATACAGTCGCGTCCCCAATCTCTGTAGGATAGAATCAACCTATTAAGAATGGGGTTGTTCGTGTAGACACATCCTCCCTCGCCCATTGTCATGTGGTGTGGAGGGTAGAAACTCGATGTTCCGATATCTCCCCAGGTACCTGTGAACTTTGTAACTCCGTCAATTGTATATCTGCTGCCAAGTGCATCACAGTTATCCTCGACAAGCCATAGATTGTGCTTATCACAGAACTCTTTGACACTTTTGAGGTCAAAGGGGTTGCCGAGGGTATGTGCTATCATGACGGCTTTTGTCTTGTCGCTGAGTGCGCCTTCGAGTTTTGTCACATCAATGTTGTACTGTGGAACGGTAACATCTACAAATACAGGAACAGCGCCATACTGGAGAATAGGTGTAATAGTTGTCGGGAATCCACAGGCAACTGTTATGACTTCGTCGCCTCTATTTATTCTTCTTTCCCCAAGTTCCGGTGCAGTGAGGACAGAGAATGCAATGAGATTGGCAGAAGAGCCACTGTTGACAAGGTGTGCGTACTTCACTCCAATCCACTCGGCAAACTTCTTCTCAAACTCTTCGGAAAATCTTCCTGTTGTCAGCCAGAAGTCAAGGGTAGCATCGGTAAGGGAGCACATCTCCTTTTCATCAAACACACGGGATGCGTAGTTGATTCTGTCCCCCGGCTTGAACTCCTTCTTATTCTCCTTGAATGAATGGTAGTATTCACTAACCATTTCCTTGATTATATCTCTTGCTTCCTTCTCACTCTTATTCTCGAACATACTCAGTTTTCCTCTTCACCTATAAATTCTTCTATCTCTTTTGTCATTACTTCTGTGACATTCCGGCCGTCATTCCATGCTTTATACCACTCAACGGTCTTCTCTACTGCCCTATCAAGATTCCATCTTGGTTTCCAGCCGAAAGTGTTCTTGAGTTTCGTGCAATCAAGCTTTAAGAATCCAGCTTCGTGAGGACCGCCGTCATACTTATCAACCCATTTTATTCCATTTCCCCAATACTTGGTGAATAAATCAACAAGCGCTCCTGTCTGGAAACAGTCTTTGTCATCAGGGCCTACATTATAATAGCCGGCATAACTCTTATCTAAATACTGCTTTTCGGCAATGATCATGTAAGCAAACAATGGCTCAAGCACATGCTGATAGGGCCTCGTTGAATAAGGATTGCGTACGACGATATTCTCTCCTCTCACTGCTGCTCTGACAGAGTCCGGGATAATCCTGTCATTGGAGAAATCACCACCACCGATTACATTTCCCGCCCTCGCTGTAGAAACGGGTAATAATACTTCACCCTTATCACTACTGAAGAAAGATTTGATGTAACTGTGTGTAACAAGTTCAGAGCAACTCTTCGAATTCGAATATGGATCATAGCCATCGAGCTCGTCAGTTTCCACATAACCGCGTTCCCATTCTCTATTCAGGTAGACCTTATCTGTCGTAACATTCAGCACCGACTTGACAGAATCGGAGTGTCTGACGCACTCAAGGACATTGACAGTCCCCATCACATTTGTTTCGTATGTGTATCTCGGGTCCTTATAGCTGTCACGGACAATAGGCTGGGCTGCTAGATGAAAGACAATCTCGGGTTTTGTTTCATCAAATACCTTCTCCAGGTTCTCATAGTCCCGAATATCACCGATGTATGAAGAAATCTTTGATTCGATATCTGCAATTTGAAACAAATTGGGAGTTGTTGGAGACGGAAGAGAGTATCCGACAACATTCGCACCAGCTTTGGATAGTATGAAACTGAGCCATGAACCCTTAAAACCTGTATGGCCTGTTATAAGAACAGTTCGTCCCTTGTAAAAGTCGAGAATAGCGCTCATGTCAATCACTCCACTTCTTCCATGGGCAGTTACCGGAACTCCACATTCTCTCGAGAAGTTCTTTTTCCCTAATATTATCCATGCACTGCCAGAATCCACGATGGAGATAGCTCATAAGCTGTCCCTCATTAGCCAGAGTTTCCAACGGCTCTCTCTCAAAGACCGTCGAATCGTCCTTGAGATAATTAAAGATTTCAGGATTAAGAACCATATACCCTGCGTTGATAGGCGCACCATCCATCTGACTCTTCTCTCTGAATGACTTAACGGCATTATCGCCACCTATGTTCAATACGCCTTTTGATTGATCCTGGAGGACGGCAGTCAGGGTTGCAATCTTTCCATGTTTATTGTGGTATTCAACAAGTTTTTCTATATCGACATCACAGACTCCGTCGCCGTATGTCATCATAAAAGGTTCATCACCGACATAAGGCTGGATGCGCTTGATACGTCCACCCGTCATAGTATTGAGACCGGTATCAACCACGGTAACCTTCCAGTTCTCGCAGTTCTGATGCTGTATAATCATTTCATTCCTGCCAGATGTGAAGTCAAATGTTACATCACTGTTATACAAGAAGTAATTGGAAAACCAACTCTTGATTACCTGCTGCTTATAGCCGGCACAGATTATGAACTCATTAAAGCCGTAATATGAATATTCCTTCATAATATGCCAGAGAATCGGTTTACCAC
>CAVHPV010000124.1:0-3087 GCA_963638045.1 Faecalibacterium sp. CAG:74
AGTCGGGCTAGGCGGATTTGAAAATTATCCCGTAACCTTGACTATTGTATAATACCCTTATATATCAGTATCTATTCAATGCATATTGTTATGTATAGGAATAACTTATTCTCATGGATTTGTAAATACCATTCTTGAATATCTGTGTATATCCATATATATGGCTTTTGTACTCACTTTGTACACAGTCGGGATATATCAATAAAAATCCCTCGTCCTGTGGTCTTGGAAGAGGGGTGACTGTATCAGGAGAAGAGATTACTTCTTCAACATTCTGTAAAAGGTTGCGTGTGTTAATCCTAACTCCTTTCTTGCTTCAACCTTGGTAATCTCTCCTTTGTTCATTCTCTCGATTACGCTGTCCCAATTGGAAGGCTTTGAGAGAGGTGTTCTACCTTTGTACTTGCCTTGTTCCTTTGCTATGGCTATGCCTTCCTTTTGTCTCTGAAGAGTACACTCTCTTTCAAATTGAGCAAGCCCCGCAAATATAGTCAGCATGAGTTTTCCCTGTGGTGTAGTGGTATCGATATTCTCTTTGAGTGATATGAAGGCAACTCCCTTCTTGTTCAACTCATCAACTATCTTCAATAAGTCCTGTGTGCTTCTTGCAAGTCTTGAATAAGATTCCACTATCAGGGTATCGCCTTCTCTTACATAATCAAGCATGGCTTTCAATTCAGGTCTGTTTGTGTCCTTCCCTGATATCTTCTCAATGAATGTCTTCTCAACATTCAACTCTTTCATGGCTTTTTCCTGTCTTGCTGTATTCTGCTCCTTAGTTGAAACTCTGATATAAGCAACCTTCATTTTTTGTCCCCTTATGTATCAATCCATGTATATGAGTATATAAGGATATATACAGAATATCAATAGGGTGGTATATAATTTTGATACATATCAGAATAAATTTACCCATTCATGTGATACAGAATATCAACACTTCTCGATATCTCATTAAAGTAAGCTCTATTGATACAGGTTTTCACCTCTTTCCTGTCCGTTTGGATGATAGTCAGTCATGTCATTTTTATATAGGGATGACTGGATGAATGACTACTCTCTTCCCGGATGTCCTTATATCTTGAAATATATAAATACTGTTTTTTAAAAGGGGGTCGCTTAATATGCTCTCCCCGGGGTCGTTCGTTGCACAAAGCACTTATAAACCTACGAGTAATTCCGAGTAATTGCGTTCTATAGCGTTTATTATTGGTCATTAAAAATCTGACAGTCTATGACAGTCTATTTCACACAATAAAAACCTTTTTCTATTCTTGTCTATTTTGATATCAGAGGTCATTTCTCCCCATCTCTCTTATATATAAATATTCGTGCGTGCGTGTAACGGTGTCGGAAAATTCCCTTACATATATTTAAATATTCGCGCGTGCGTGAAGCAGTGTTGCTAAACTCAAGAAAAACCTCTCGATAATTCATGAAAAACTGTCAAAACTGTAGCGGAATGTCTCGTTATCTCTAGGTTATATATCATTAGTGGAATTGACTTGGAGAGAAAATAAATGGAGTACCTTGTTATGATACTCCATCAGAGAGAAGAGCATCCTTCAGTCTAGGTCTAACTTGTTAATGACTTTTTTGAGCTTCCTCATTTCATCCTTGGTAAGTGTTATGCCCTTCAGCATTTTCCTTTCAGCTATCGGGCTTCTGTCCCACTTCCTGATATCATACAGGGGTTCTTTATAACCATAGTCGATTAAGTTGAACTCCTTTGTAATATCTTGGTAGTTGCTCAATGTTACATAGCTCTCAATAATCTCAAATCCTTTAAACATTCTCATTGTCTCCTTCTGCCTTGTCAGTCTCATCAATTATCTGGTGACAAGTAATAAATACCTGTGTATTCAATGGTGAATTTAGCTCCCGAATCAGGTTCTCAAAGGAATCTCTGATAATGAGGGTTTCCCCTGTATCCAGTCTTAATGAAGTCTCATAAGTCCCGGATGGCTTCAGGAACTGGATGGCGTGTTTCCTGATTGCTATCTTCCTCCGCCTTCTGTTCCTCATGCTAATCCCCCTTGAGCTTCTATTCTCTTGGATACAATCAGATTCAGAACAACTTTTGAATCCAATGTGAAAGTGTTCTTAATCCCTAAAAGTTCATTGAATGAGTGCATGACATGTATTCTCTTTCCATCGTCAAGAAACAGAATACACTTGTCTTCTCCATTGCTCCGAAAGCTCTTCACGCTGTCCCAATCCAAATAAATTTTCTCAATATCCATTTTTGTCTCCTTTGCGGGGCTGTCTCCTCGCTGTATTCCTTTTTCTCACTTCTCACTCACTACTCACTCACAAAATGAGTAAAGAGTGAGATATTTCTCACTCACTCATTATTCTCTAGGGAAATGTGAGTGAGTGAGTAACACTCATCTCACGTCTCCCAATGATATGAAGAGGATTCAATCAATCTGTAGCTCTTTTTATCCTTGTTCCATTCAAGACAACCTTTTTTCACCAATCTTCCACAAAACCCGTTTTCATTAGTTGCTCTTGTCTGATTGTAAATTGAGGTGCTGTCTCTCTTGCCTTCAGGTCTTCTGCTCTTCAGATAATCATTGATATTTCCTCTGGTGATGAATCCTTCATTATCAACCTTCAGGAAACCTTCTGATATCCCTTCCTGAATCAGGAGACAATCTCCATCTTCTTTGGCTGTCTCATCGGCTGTCTTGGTCTCTGAAACTTCACTGACAACGATTGTCGTTATCGGCTCGCCTTCTTCGTCCTTTGCAATTTCTACTCTTTCGGATTTAACGTTGAATGAGAAGCCTTCTTCGTCGTCTCTCGACTTGGTAATCTTCACTCTGCTTCCGATTTCTGACAGGGGTTTTCCTGTAACTTCGATATTGATATCAAGTCTTGCATTGAAGGCACTTGCTCCCCTTCCTGTCGGGTCTGTGGTGTTCTTGCCTTTGTGGTGAATCAGAATGACAGTTGAATTCAACGACTTGGAAATCTTGTTAATTCCATTCATAAAGATTCCCATGTCAGAATTTGAGCTTTCATCTCCCTTGTAAAATCCGTTCAATGTGTCGATAACAATCAATCCTACAGTCGGGGTAATCT
>CAVHPV010000125.1:0-3030 GCA_963638045.1 Faecalibacterium sp. CAG:74
TAAAGGAATACACAGACAACATCCTCCTTGTCGGAATCAACTATGACAAGAAGACAAAGAAGCATGAGTGCATGATTGAGAAGATGGAAGCTTAAGAGGAAACACTACATCTTCCCATAGCGAAAGCTTCTTTTCCTCATGTCTTCGGGATGACAGGTACATCTTACCCCATTATTGGTTTCGGTTCTTCTTTCTCCCGATAATCCAATACGCCACTACGCATATTATTGCGGAGAGCAGCGATCCCGATACCGTTGCTAGGCCCACCGGCAAGAGGTTGTCAGGATAAAGGGCGGAGAGAAGATAGACTCCAGGAATTCTCACAAGTACTATCGCTATTATATTGTGTATAAAAGATATCCCGGACATACCCAAGGCACAGAAGTAACCACTGAATGAGAAATGTATGCCAGCAAAGATTGTGTCCAGAACATATCCCTTCAGATATTGCGTTCCACTTCTTATCACAGCTTCGTCATCAGTAAAGAGGGCGACAACCCATGGAGCAATAAACTGTATCACAATTGATACAATGACACCGAAGGTCACTGCTATGACAAGAGCCCAGTAAAGTGTCTCCCTTGCTCTCTTCTCCTTCCCCGCCCCCAGATTCTGCGATGCAAGGGCAGAGACACTTGAGAGCATTGATGACGGGACAAGGAACAGGAAGGAGATGACCTTCTCGACAATACCGACTGCAGCAGCATCCGTAAGACCGCGTCTGTTCATTATTACTGTAATGACTATGAATGCAACCTGTATAAGTCCGTCCTGTATTGCAATCGGGAACCCAACCTTCATGATCGGTCCTACTGTCTCCTTATCAAGTTTCAAATCATCTCTCCTGACGGAGAGACCGGTTCTGCTTCTCTTGAGATGAACAAGTGCAATGACAACACTCAATGCCTGGGAAATGACAGTCCCGAGGGCTGCACCCATGGGGCCGAGTCCCATCGGTCCCATGAAAAGGATATCGAAGAGGATATTTGCTATACATGCGACAAGGACAAAGTAAAAAGGTGTCCTGCTGTCACCAAGTCCCCGGTAAATGCTGCTAAGGACATTGTAAGCCGTAATGAAAGGGATACCTAAAAAACATACTGTAAGGTACCTTCTTGCTCCTTCCACCGCTTCAGACGGCGTAGACATCACAGAGACAACACGCCCTGTAAATACAGTCAACAGGACAGTCAGGACAATGCCCACTATCGTGAAGATGACTATTGTTCCCCCGATATCCTTTCCCGCCTTCTCCGGCTCATTTGCCCCGATTGCGTGTGAAATGGCGACTGTACTTCCCATTGAAAGACCGACTATCATGACAGTCAGCATGTGCATCACCTGGCTTCCAACAGATACTGCTGTTGTGCTGGCAACACCCTCGAACTGTCCGATGATTACAAGGTCCGCCATTCCGTACAGTGTCTGGAGGAAGTATGAGGCAAGAAAAGGAAGCGAAAACCTCACCAGGTTTCTGAACACACTTCCCTCAGTGAGGTTCCTTTCCATTTAATGATCATTCCTTATTTTCTTTGCATTGATGAGATAGATGTATGCAAAGACACATATCACGGCAGAGAGAAGCGATCCGCTTGCAGAGGCAAGTCCTACCGGATAGAGGTCAATGGGATAGAGAAGAGAAAGAAAATACACCCCGGGTATTCTCATGAATACTATCGATATTATATTGTGCCCGGAAGAAAGTCCCGCCAGGCCGAGGGCGGTGAAGTAACCACTGAAGACATAGTGTATACCGGCAAAGACCGTCTCATAGACATATCCCCTTAGATAGTCAGCTCCCCCGCTGATGACAGCCACATCATGTGTGAAGACTGAAACCAGGTTCTCTGCAACCAGCTGGGTTATAAAAGAGACGACAAGCCCGAAAAGCACTGAGATAATTAGAGCAGAGCGGAGTATCTGGCGGGACCTCTTCTCTTCATTGCACTCCGTACAGAGAATTGTGACAGCAGAATGCATTGAAGACGGAACGAGAATAAGAAGAGAAATTATCTTCTCGACAATTCCTGCTGCGGCAGCATCAATAAGACCACGCCTATTCATGATCATCACAATAAGAAGAAATGCTATCTGTATAAGCCCGTCATGGGAGGCAATCGGGGATCCTACTTGCATTATCTCGTCAATAACACTCCTGTCGAGAGCAAAATTCTTTCTTCTCAGAGAAATCCCCGGCCGGGAGAAGGTAAGATGAAGAAGTGCAATGATTACACTTATAGCCTGGGAGAGTACAGTACCGAGAGCTGCTCCCGTCGCTCCCATCCTCATTCTCCCCATGAAGATGATATCGAGAGCGATGTTCGTGATTGTTGCAATAAGGACAAACCAGACAGGTGTCCTACTTTTCCCGATTCCACTGTATATGCTGCTGATGACATTGAATGCCACGATGAAGGGAAGGCCAAGGAAGCAGAGCCTGAGATAGTCTGATGTGCCTTTGACAGCCTGCTCGGGGGTACACATCAAAAGGACGATGAAGTCTGAAGCAAGAAAGAGCACCACTGTCATGGAGACTGCAAGGCAAGAAAAGAAGAGAACAGCAGCACCAAGCTTTCTTTCAGCTTCTCTACGGTCGCTCTTCCTGATAGCAGATGAGACTATGGATGAGCACCCCACAGCAAGGCCCACAATGATAACAGTAAGCATGTGCATGACCTGGCTTCCGATAGCTACGGCAGTCGTGCTCTCAACTCCCCCATATTGGCCGATTATGATAAGGTCTGCCATACCGTAGAGGGTCTGGAGAAGAGATGTTGCTAAAAACGGCAGGGAGTATCTGACTAAGCTGTGAAACACTCCCGGTTTAACTGTTTCTTTTTCCATTTTTTCTCATATTTTTTAGCAGAAAAGCATGAAAAAGAAAAGATATTCCCCTCTTGAAAAGACCTTCCGTAAGAGTGAGCCACACTATAAAATCACCCAAGCCAGGTCGGTTCCTTTGCCTTATTTATTGTCTCTTCCTTCCATTCTGTTATCTGCCGGTCGGAGGAAGAGAAGTTGAGACCTACA
>CAVHPV010000126.1:0-2664 GCA_963638045.1 Faecalibacterium sp. CAG:74
ACGTATCACGCCGGGAAGGTTCTATGCTGATTGAAACATTATCTCCAAGCTGTTCTTTTATGAGTGGAACCTGCTCTTTACTTGTAGCTATCGTTATAAGAGAAGAAGAATCGGTACTTTTTATCTGACGATAAACTCTCTCAAGCATGGATTCATATTTAGAATCTCCTCTTTTGAATAACCTTATAAATTGTTTACTCTTAATATCATTTGAGAGAGGCCAGAGACGCTTACCTGAACCTCCGGAGAGTAGGACGATATTCATTTTGTCAGAAACTCCTTTGAGAAAAGAAGCACGCGTGTTAATATTTCAAGGACGTACTTTCCCCACATCTTACTCTCCCTCTGCTCTGAATACGGTTGCCACTGTCATGAAAAGGATTTTTATGTCCAAAAGTATTGAGCACTTATCTACATACTCGGCATCCATCTTCATCCATTCGCTGAACGGTATTGAATTCCTATTAGGTTGCACCTGCCAGATACATGTTATTCCGGCCTTAACCTTCAATCTTTTTTTCGCCTCATCATCGTACTTCTTGACTTCCATCGGTAGTGCGGGTCTTGGGCCGACAAGGGACATATCGCCGAGTAGAACATTGATGAACTGTGGCGTTTCGTCGACGCCTATCTTTCTGATGACTTTTCCGACCTTCGTTATTCTCTTATCATTCTTAACCTTGAAAACAGGACCGTCCATCTCATTTTCGCCGTCCATTGACTCTCTAATCTTCTCGGCATCCTTGCACATTGATCTGAACTTATAGAGATTGAATGTCTTGCCGTTTTTTGTAACACGCTTCTGTGAAAAGAAAATGGGCCATCCATCCTCCATAAGGATGAAAAAACCTATGATTAAAGTAAGGGGTATAAGGAAAACAAGTCCCACAAGTGCGACGATAATGTCAAAAAGTCGTTTGACGAAAAGATAAATAACCGGTTTTCCTTCAGTACCCATCCCTTTTTACTTCCTTTGCCGTCACATGTTCTTTTTGTAGTAGCTCTTCCAGCTCTCAAGAAGCCAGATATGGCTGGCGTAGGAAGTTCTATCCGAATAGAGTGTAACATCTTTATCTGATTTGTCGACACCGTTAAGCACAAAACCATATTTATCGACACCAATGGATGTCATATCATAGATGAATTTCTCGAGGACAGGGAAAGTATCTATTCCGGCCCTGAGTATGATAAGCGTGTATGTGGAGTTCTTGATTGAAGAGATAATCTCAGGACTGTCCTTTATAATGCCGAGGTTCACTACCTCTGCTTCTGTTTCATTTTTCAAAGCTTGAGTAAATGTATTTCTTCCAGCATTCGGAGAAAGGGAGACTATAGATAGAGTATCGCCCTTCTTGAGAGAGAGCTTTGCGCTTATGTACCTGAACTCCTTTCTATCGATTTCTTTTCCCTTTTTGTAAAGAGGAACAGATGCCGTAAGACGAGAGTCAACTGAATCCTTAAGCTTCTTCGAGTTGTAGATACGTTTGTCTTTGAAGCCTACGACAAGCGATGCAACGAGCCCGATTACGCCTCCGGATAGGAAGAAGATAATGCATATGAGGGTTTTACTTGTCCCCGTATTTTGGCTTCCGACCTGAGGCTCCATGACCCAGGTGAAAGAATCGGGAAGAGAGGAGATATATGATTCTACTTTTCTTTTTTCTTCCTTCAGCGTTGTCACAGCATCCAATACATTTTTATCAGATGTTAAACTCAGAAGCTCCTCGTAGTCAGCAATCCTTTCTTCAATCTCTACCAACACGTCATCGGCTGATGCAACATATTCTGCGCTCCAATCCGTTGACATCACAGAATTCACCATATTTGATATCAACTCTGCCCAATAGGTGGTGTTTGATGCTTTACTTATATAAATTTTGTAGTTACTTGTACCGCTGATGCCTTCATAATGAAGGTTTTCCACCACATCCCCATAAGTCACCACATCGCCGGATGTATTTGCAATTGCCTTCTCCATGTTAGAACGGGAAAAGATTTCATAAAGAACCTGAGAAGCCGTAATCCGCTTTTCGCCATACTTACTCACAATATCTGCACCGTATGGTTCTTCAATCTTCACAATAGCACTTACTTCATACTTTTTGGGCAACATAAGTACATAACAAACGCCGATTAAAGTGAAAACAAGAGTAATGATTACAAGCAGTTTGAAATTGTTGAAAATATGGCCGAAAATCTCAGAGAGAGAAACCTCTTTATCGTCATCATAGTAGCATTCGCTGTTATCTTTTATAATATATTCACTCATTTGATAATCCCCATCTTAAAACAATATCCCTCACAGGGCATTATTGTTCCTTATTTTACCCTCTCTGTAAACCGACAAGCCCAGAATAACAATCAATATGTACCTGACAGTTTATCTGTCCTTGAGAGGAACATCATTTTATTTCCTCAATAAATCGTGCTTCTTCTCAAGGTAATCAACAATTAGCTTTGCACTCTCTCCACAGTGACTGAGACACATTGCTCTCACTTCTTCCCTGCTCTTATTGAGAGCCTCGCTTTGCATAGCAGAGGTTAATACTTCCTTTATATTATCAAAGTCCTTTTCCTCAAGCTTTATTCCGAGTTTCGGTAGAACCCTTAGTGACCACATATCTTCGTCCAGCCAGTCGGCATCGTATACAATCGGGTCGAAGG
>CAVHPV010000127.1:0-2621 GCA_963638045.1 Faecalibacterium sp. CAG:74
AGGAAGGAACCTCAATTTCGGCGAGTTTTAGTACCTAACTTTTAAAGAAGTTGTGATAGTTTGATTTTTGCTTCGTGCCAGTTGTTGCTGAGGTGTGCGGGGCGTATGGAGGAGGAATAAAATGTTGAGATTAGAAGAGTATGCTGATGAAGCATACAAATTGGATATCCTTGTTGATGACAAAGATGGGGATAAAAGGCTCCCAGCCTTGACTATAGAACGCTGAGTTGATCGAGGCTGTTGTCCATCTGGACTCTAACTATGGAAGGGATCTTGATGATAGCTCGGATCCTGAATTCGAAGTCAAAGATGAAACTAATCCTTCAAATTTGAAGAGGAAATATAGCGGGTCAACTGCTTACTGGTTCGGCCAGATGAAGAAGGGAGAAGAGAGTTACGAGAAATGTCTTCTCTGGGCCGTTACTGCTATTGACATAACTAACTCGACACATCTGGAAGCTGCTCAGGGTGGACGTGAGAAGATGAGGGATATAATCAAGAAGAGATGTCCTGATGTTGTCTCTTTGAAGAAGGAGCTTGAGAAGAACTTCCTGGAAGATCCTGACAATCATCTTATTGCAACAATGTGCCAGGAATTACCTATGAAAGAAAAGGAAGGTAAAAGGAGTAATCTTTCCTTTGCTTCGAAGTTCTGTTCTTATGCTGCAAAGTTCCTCGGATGCAAGACACTATATTCGAAATATGACAATGTCGTTGCTTCACATCTGAGTGAATATGTTTCATTTTATCTCGGAGAAGAGGTAGAAGTGAGCAGGGGCAAATATAACCCACAAAAGAAAAACAAGATCTCTGATGAAGAAGGCAGACTTGAGTATGTCCTTGGTATTTACAAAGAATACTATAAGACTATTAAGGAAATACGTACTTCTCTTGGAGAGGTGATAACCTTGGAGGAGCTGGACCATATCATCTGGTATGGATGTAAGGGAAGGTAACCTTTGCTGAGTGGTGGCTTATTGTTTGGTATGTTTGAGAATAAAGGATGTTACTTCCTTTATCGCTTTCTCCCCATCATCAAGGATTTCATATAGCTGGAAGAAACCGTGGATAGCACCTTTGTAGACAGAGAGTGTTGATTTGGAGCCGAGGTCTGTGAGGAGGGCATGATACATTATCCCCTCGTCCCTGAGAGAATCTGCCTCTGCCACGATAATCAAGTGCTCCGGGAGGATATATTCTCCGTTATCATCTGTTTCCACTGCACACTCTTTGTAGAGGTTCGGTACTGAGAGGGTGTTTAGCGCTCCTTCAAGCATCAAAAGGGGAGAAGCGTATGGTTTGAGCCCGTCCTCCTTTGTCATGAGGTAACTTGTGTAAGTGTGTTCCATCACCTTAAGGCTTATCATAGACATACGACCATCAAAACCACCGAAGAGAACATGAGATGGAAGTAGTACAGGGTATACACAGAGATTGGGGTAGATGAGTACTACTCCCACTGGCTCTGTTACATTCTCTTCCTTTGCCCGGATGGAGAGCCCTGCTGCAAAATTTCCTCCGGCACTGTCTCCGAGAAGTATTATACGGGATGTGTCTGCATTGTAGTCTTTACCGTTGTCGAGTAGGTATGTATAAGCTTCCCAGACATCCTCAACTGCCTTTGGGAATTTATATTCAGGTGCCAGGGAATAGTCTATGGAGAAGACTATGGAGGATGTATTATCGGAGAGGATGGCAAGGACCTTCTGGTAAGTTTTGTAGCTGGACTGTGTGTATCCTCCGCCATGCGTGAAGAAGATTACCGGGAGCACTTCTCCCTCTTTATATTCTTTCGGATATGATACCCATAGCGTTGAAGAGGTTAGGGGAATACTTAGTATCTTCCTGTCTTCAAGAAGCGGTATTTCTCCTGTCCCGGCAAATGTTCCGTCCGCATTGGCATACTTATTCATTGCATAGACAATGAGAGCTGAGCCGTCTGAGAGTGTAACATCCGGATCTGATGTCTTCTTGAGTTCCTTCAATTCCTCTCTTGAAACGGAGAGTTTTGAACGTATTATTTCATTCTTGATGGATGTGCATGATGATAGAAGTAGAAGGGAAAGAAGGACTATCAGGATGGACTTAAGCTTCATGGTGGTATTTCCTCTCTTGAGTAAATATAGCAAAGATAGGGGAGCTTTGCCACAGTAAAGATATCAGTGATGCAGCTAGGATATAATTTTCTGATTCACGAATAAAATATATCCATAGCCTCCCTTATGATATCATCATATGGATAAAGGAAAAGGATGACTTGGGTTATGCGGTATCGTGGAGGCAATTTATAGTGGATGTGAACAGCTTCCGTCCCTAGAGTCGGGATAGGAAAACTCTTAAACTCTTTTTCTGGTTTGACTTCTTATCCCTCAATTGATATATTGTAAACAGAAAGAGTGCACTACCGATGAGCGGTTACTTGCCTCAGTGTTTATAAAATTTAAATCGCCTTAGCTCACAACTACTGGCGATTATTTTTTTTGATAGTATCAACTGCAACTATTACAGCCAACACTAGTCCTATAACATCAATTATCAGGCTGACAATCTCTATGATAAGACTAACTGTTACTGCTAACTAATTTTGACTCCAAACTGCCAACTAATTTTGTCCGTGATTG
>CAVHPV010000128.1:0-2587 GCA_963638045.1 Faecalibacterium sp. CAG:74
CACATCGCTCCCATTTCTCAGGTTTAGGTATATACACTCTGTCGTACTTAACATTGCAAATCTCCTCTATCACTCTTCTGAAATCCTCACCCTTGTTGGATGAGAACAAACCCACGACATTCTCCAGTACCATGAACCTCGGATACTGTCCGCCGGTGGCTTCACGCATCTCTTTGACAAGCCTTATGGCTTCGTAGAAAAGGCCGCTTCTTGTAGTCTTATCACCACCATGTTCGACATGCTGAACACCCTCTCTCCTCCCTGCTATAGAGACACTTTGGCACGGAAAACCTCCAGTGATGATGTCCACGGGCTCCAATTCAGAACCTCTGAGTGTGTTTATATCGCCGTAGTGTTTGACCTCGGGAAAGCGTTTAGTTGTCACCCTTATCGGGAACGGCTCCACCTCAGAGTTCCAAAGTGGCTTAATCCCACTCAATACTCCTCCGAGTTCAAATCCGCCCGAGCCCGAAAAAAGGCTTCCAAGTGTAATTTGTTTATTCATCTTATTTCCCCTGACTGGAGAGCAATCTCTCCATGAAATCGTCATGAGGTGTTGCTCCTCCGTACTCGACTGAGCAGTTGTCCCTCACGACCTGATATATCTGATACCAGTCTGCGTTCATCTGTTTATTGAGGTCTCTTGCCATGCTCACAAATGGTGAAGCAATTGCAGCACCGGTTGTCGGGTGCTTGGCTAAGAATCCGAACTCGCTGATTGCCTTCTGGCACTGTATCCAACGCGCGGTGTTCATTGCGTACTGTTCTATCTGCTGTTTACTCACGAGCTTTTCACATCCTCTGGCCTTGAGCCATAGGTACGTCTCTTTGTAGATTTCAACAGCTCCGAGCGTGCCACCACCCTTCTGATTCTCCGATAGATATTCCTTCGGGGAAGGTACATCTTCTCCCACGATATCTACGGGTGTCGGCAGCACCAGTGCCTTGTCGGCTTTGCCGTCTATGATTTTGTCAGCGAGAGTTTTTGTCGGCCTTCTACCCGCATTAGGTTTCGGACCGCCTCTTCCTCTAACTGTTCCGTCTTTTGACACGTTTTCCTCCTATGTTTATATTTCTCCAGTCCGCATCAATCGGCGGAATTTCTTTCAATGTAAAGATTTATTAAATTTCGGGTTTGGGGTGGTTAATACCCCGTTCAATTAGTAGTTTTTGTGCGTAAGGGAGGCCGCTCGCGTAAACCCTTATGCTGTATAGAGATATTACGTCCCCCTGGGGTTTTTTACCCTATTTGATAGGGGTTTTACTATTTTAGTTGCTATCAACCCTTCATCGATTTAATGTATGTCACATTAAAAAACACAAACTAACATTCAGTGACTACTCACCGTTCATTGAAGACTTAATCGAAAGAGAACTCAGTGAACGCGGATTCTCAATATCATCAAAGGCTGTGTACTCAGAGGAGCCGATGCCGCACTTTGATATCACAATTGAACTCTCTCTTGTTCAAAGCATCCTTAAGAACATCAGCAGGGAGACGGTTGATAAAAAGATAAACGCACTCACCGACAAGATGTACAACGTCTGTAAGCACTGCTCATTCCATGTTGTTGATAGGTGGTACTACACCTTCTCGTTCCGCAACGGGGAGAAAGAGAAGTTGATGACGTTTCTGTACGTTCCATCCACAGAGAAGATGAGTCTTGTGGAAGACTAATAAGAATACTCTTTCTTACCGAACCTCGAGCCCTCTTGGATGCTCTTGCGAGTATGACAACCCCAACAGAGAGGTTGCAGATTGTTCCAATCGAGAAGAGCACCACCCTGCTGTATTGGAGTAATGTGGTCCACAATCTCTGCCGGCCTACCACACATCACGCAGAACGGGTGTTCGGTAAGAAACTCTTCCCTTGTCCTTCTCCACTCCTTGGAGGAGTAAAAAGGGTTCCTACTGCCACTGCGGTAGATGTTTTGTCTTTCATATTCTTTATGCTTCGAACAGTACTGACCGTCGGTGAGATTGGGACATCCCGGATAACTGCATGGTTTCTTTGGTCTGTATGGCATGGCTTTTCTCCAATAAAAAAGCCCAGGGAACTCATCGCTCTCTAGGCTTAAATCAACTTTTTTATTTCTCTTTATTCTGATACGATGTTTTTTTCAGCCCACGCGACAATCTCTCGTGCATAAGATAAGGCTTCTTCAACATGGTACTCCTCAACGCAGAACTCATTAGGATACCTGATAGCTATACCGTATGGAGTTAAAACTTCCATATAGCCGAAGTAGTTCTCAGGGATACACACATAGTTTTTTATCTGATTCAGAAGAAATGAAAGGTTATGTCTCTTTGGTATTCCTCCAGGGATGTCCAGAGCAACAATTAACGCTTTGACGGCTTACTCTGTGGCCTGCTGACAGTGGTAACAGATAATCTCCAGCTGTTTGGGATAATATTCTCTATCCAGATGTTCCGCAACTCCAAGGTCTGTCCTGGCAAACTAAAGCCACATCATTTCTTCATACTCCATACAGCATCACCCCTTTTCTTATGACCTCGTTCTCTAAAGAACTCAAGAGTGGACATTTCCAAGCAAAGATAGGCTCAAACGAGGTTGCATAACAT
>CAVHPV010000129.1:0-2583 GCA_963638045.1 Faecalibacterium sp. CAG:74
TAGTCGTTACGCATGAAAAATCGGCATGAACTCAGAATTTGTGCTTATTTTTCTTTTTTTATTGCGCAATATATTATCCAATTGTATAATATATAGTATGAAAGTATCAGAAATGCCCGACTGGGTCCTTAAGTACAAAACAAAGGGGTACACTGTTAGGCTGAATGCCAAATCGTGTTACTGCCTCTATCGTGTTTGGAGTGAGTATGTTCCCGGCTCTCACCCAAAGACTCACTCTGAATATGTAGGTGTAATCAAAGAGAAAGAGGGACTTATTACCACGAAGGAGAGAGCAAAGACCAGGCAGAAGGAAGAAAGCAGAGGTCACTTCTATCTTGAATACGGGTACTCGGAGATGCTCTACCGCAACTTCAAGCGTTCTCTACAGAGAAGTCTCTTCAATGTCTCCGGGAGAAAAGCAGAGGTTGAAATCCGTCTTGCAATAATCAGGAGCATCTATGGAGCCGATTCGGAAGATATGCTCTCCCTCTCATGGTGGACGGCAAGAAACATGAATGAGGTTCTAGAAGAATCCGCATCAATCAGTGAAAAGCGGAAGGCGACGCTGGACAGAAAGATTGAAGAACTGCTGAAAACAACGGTTATTGACGAGAGTGACAGACATATATTAAAGGAATGGCTGCTTCTTGCTGTTGCCCGCGACGATGAAGATTCTCCTTCTCCTCTTTACAGTCCACAAGCAATCGAACTTGCCAGAAAATGGAGGATTACACTCTGATGGGAAAGATGCCGGATAGAAAGACCACCATTGCACAGAACCTTCTTGCATTTGATGATCTCATCAAAGAATCCGGCATCACTTATATCGACCTCGAGCCTCGCCTCATCAAGAAGCTACTCAGATCATTCTCTCATCTTAAAGACACGAGACAGAAGCATAAGATACAGTACTCCATCCAGGCTCTCTTCGTAATCGTAATACTTGCCAAACTCTCCAATTTCGGTCATAACTGCTGCGAAATCGCCGGTTTTGCCAAATCTTACAGGAAGATACTGCTCGAAGCATGGGTATTGAAGGATGAGAATACGCCATCCCATGACACAATTCAGCGCTTTCTTGAAAATCTCGACACAAGCTGGATTCGCTCGCTTCTTGTCAAACTCAAAGAATTCTACAGAGAAATCCAGCGTCTGGTGTATGAAAACAAACGTTATACACATCTTGCAGTGGATGGAAAGGAGTTCAGAGGCTCCGGTAGAAAGAAAGGAACAAAGAAACCGAAAAGGAACACGGCAACACTGAATATCTACGATTCATCCTCAGGCGTATGCCTCCACAGTATTCCGATTGACGAGAAGACAAACGAAATTCCAGTCGCTCAAAAGAAGCTGATTCAGCTCGACCTGCGTTATACAATCGTCACTGCCGACGCTCTTCACTGCCAGACGAAAACAGCAGAGACTATCAGAAAACGTGGAGGCAACTATGTCCTTTGTTCCAAAGAAAACCAGGAAAGTCTTAAGAAGGAAATCAAGTCATCCTTCGAAAAGAAGAAGCCAAAACAGGGAAACCCAATAGTCTTCAAAAGGGGAGAGAGGGAGTTCCAGGTCATAAAACTGCAGAGCAGTTACATTGGAGAAGACTGGCCGGACCAGAAACTCTATATAAAGATGGTTTCTTCAACTACTGGGGAAGAGGCTGAGCCAATGTATTTCGTCTCAAGTCTCTCCGACCCAATTGCTGCCATCGAGGCAGTAGAGGTCAGATGGACGGTGGAGAACGCTCTTCACAAGAAGAAGGATTTCTACTGCAACGAGGATAAATACGCTTCTACAAATACAAGCGCCATCGAAAGCATGGCTTACCTCAACAACCTTACAGTGGCCATAACGCAGCTCATGCAGATTGTCCTACAGGAGCCACGGCTCAAGACTGTTTACCAGCAATTTGCAGCAAACCCCATTGAAATGTTCGAAAAGGCGATGGAGATTATCTATCATCCGGACAAATTTATTTCTCTCTTGAAAGAACGGCTTAAGTCAACGAAAGCTTCCTGAATTTTATCAAAACCACCTACTTTCCAGACCTTGTTGTCGATGTTTTTTGCCTTCATGCGCTATCTCGATAAACTATTTTGAAAAATCTTCCAAGAACAGCCATCAACACCCATAAAATTGCCTCTATAACGCCTGTAGAGCGGTTCTAACCTTCTGAAAACGGGTTCTTCAAGAAATCATGCGTAACGACTAGATATGACTTTACGGCAACTACAGGAGAATATCGGGCTCATTTTCTTCTCATAACATAAGAAGATTGGTGTCCTGTTGATTTTTCCCGGAAGGCTATATTCCTGCACAGAACAGAAAATAAGGCGGAAGTCTATTGACTATCTACTTATATTTCAATTAGTTATAAATTAGTTATAAAAATATTCATTACCCTATTGACAACGCATATTAATTTATCTATAAGTTTATATCGATTATAGGAGACATGATATGTCAGATTCTAAGGAACTCTTCGAGGGACAAATTGAACTCGAGAACATGATTAACAGAGTAAAGGATGCCCAGCGCATCTATGCTACATTCCCGCAGGAAAAAGTCGACGAAATCTTCCGC
>CAVHPV010000130.1:0-2546 GCA_963638045.1 Faecalibacterium sp. CAG:74
ATCTTGAAGAGGGATTATTAAAGCTTTTTGATTCATCAAATGATAGTAGTCTAGACACAAACATTCATGAAATTACCGATATGAATTAGACAGCATGAGCTTTATCGAGTAGAAAATGAGTCTTTTTGACGTAAAGATAACGTAAAGGGCTTGTTTTTCATTGCGCAATAGGGTGTTTCGAGGTACTATATATTATAGATATTACCGATATGTAAAGGAGTGCCTATGATACCTCAGGAGATAAGCAGATTCAGGCCAGGAGCATGCACGGAGATAAAGAAGATTGGAGGTGGCTATTACGTCTATATGTATGAGGCTGTTCTTCTTCCTAGCGGCAAATGGGGAAAGAAGACAGGAAAGGCCATAGGCAAGATAATACCCGAAAAGGGATTCATGCCGAACCGCAACTATCATCTCTTCTCTGGAGAGGAAGACAAGGACGATATGACAATTCTTGAGTACGGGCAGTATGCTCTCATAGAAGCGGTATGCTCTGATGTAAGAAGCAATCTTGAGAAATACTTCGGCCTCAAGAGAGGGATGCATATATTCTCATATGCATCAATACTCCTTGCCAACGGCTTCATTCATAAGGACCAGGTAGGGGTATTCTATGAGCAGAGCTGGCTCAGCATGGAATACAGAGACCTCTCATTCTCTATGGGAAGGACTGCAATCAACAATCTTCTTGATGGCCTTGGACGAAGAGGCGCAAGGGTACTCGATTACCAGAATAACATGATTGCCATGTCTGAACGTATTGCCATTGACGGACATGCCATAGGAAGCTGTTCTGGCGAAAACGATCTTGGAGAAGCCGGGTACAGGTTCTCATCTCTTAAAGAGGGCCAGGCAAACTTGCTCATGGGATATGATATTTCAACAATGACCCCTGTCTTCTCGAGGATGTTCAGAGGCTCATGCAATGATAAGGCTGCCATAAAGGAATTATGCGAAGTCCTTGCTATATCTGGGATTCTTCTTGTGGTGGACAGGGGCTTCTACAGCAAAAGCAATCTCAAGATGTTCTCGGATAACAGCAACGCATACATAATCCCTATCCCCTCCAATGAGCCGGCATTCACAAGGGCAACGGCAAAGGTGAAGTACACCGGCGAGTTCTGCTATTCATCCGGATCCAAGCATTCCCGCATCGAATACATGGAGGCAAAGCTCTCCGATGCTGAAAGCGCTTATGTCTTCAGGGATATAGATGAGAATTCAAGATGCATATTCAACTACACCAGATGCATTGAACTCGGTAAGGACGGCTATACAAAAGAAGGGCTTGAAAAACAGAGGGAAAACTTCGGGGTATATGTTCTTCAGAGCAACAGCAGTCTTGAGCCGAAAGAGATATTCTCCACATATAAAGGTCGATGGAGCATTGAAACATTTTACCAATATATAAAGAATCAAGCTGATTTCAATGACCTCAAAGAGCAGGATTACATCAAAGAACAGGGGTTGGCATTTATTATGCTGATAACAGGTCAGCTCTATTCGTCTCTCAACAGAGCAGTCAAAGGACTTGGTAATACGACAATCTCCACACAGGATATTCTCAACATGGCACGATGCCTCAAGATGGAGAGAAAGGGTAACACATGGACATGCCGTAATAAGAGAAAGAAGGACCTCGAAATGTTGGAGAAGGTCGGCTTCAAGCCACTTTCAGTCTTCGCTGAAAAAGCTGGAGCTTAATTCATATCGGTAAAAATCTGCATGATTGTGTCTAGTATTGCAGAAACTTTGTTTCGTTGGAGTCGGAAACACGTTCCGCAATTTTCCTATAACCCGAAACGTCTTCATAGAAATGAACAAGGTGCTTATTGTCCACAGAATCAAGGTAAACCACTCCTCCTCCGATTCTGTACTGCACCTCATCCAAGACCGAATCAACACAGCCCATCAAAGCTTTACCTGATATGCGTTCTTCTTTTTCAAGTGCATAGTTTTTACCGAGCTGGGCGAGAAGAAAGGCAGATACAAGGTAAGAGTTCTTCTCTTTATCAAGGCGGGCATATCTATCCATACGTCGTTTGATTGTATTACTCATTCCTTCTGCGGGAACATTCAACACCTTATGCGCTAGTGTAAAGAATCCAAGTAGCTTTCCTGTTTCATCATCGAGGACAAGGTATGTTATCGATATTCTCTTCTTCGCAAAATCAATAGCCCTTAAATGTAGAAAATCTTGTATATCTTCATTTGCATTACATGAGAAATCAGAGAGGTTCAAAATCAATTCTTCCTCTCCGACTTTCTTCTCAATATCCAGAATGTTCTCAATCGAATATCTCATTCGCCGGCTTCTCTTCTTTCTCTGCGGAGTTTCCACAGCCGTTCAACATCTTCAGGAGTGGCAATCTTTATGTTTGGATCTTTCGGCTTTATAGAAGATTTTCCATCCTTTGCATCCATGTGATCCACGTACATTTCATTGAACTACCTCGCACTAGAAGTACGAGGAATCTTGTTTCCTGCTTCTCAGACTCACGTTTAGAGCACAATGCTCCAGTGACGAGGTCTCCACAGACTTATTG
>CAVHPV010000131.1:0-2447 GCA_963638045.1 Faecalibacterium sp. CAG:74
ATCAAGATGGCCATTTCGTCGTGAGCTTTCATCTACCCCGGGGCTGAACTGTTACTGAATCCTGGCACGGTGACGGCATTCGTATTGAAAAAGGGTGGAGCTCATTTGTTATTCTTTTCGATGGCCGTTTTGAGCCTTGATGGAGGCTGCCTTTCTGACTATGTTTCCATCCTTACTCAGCTCGAGTATAGTCTTTTCAAGTTTCCTGAGTTTTTCTTCCTTCTCCTTGAAGAATTCCCCCTGTTCGGGGCGCTGTGCCTTGTAAAGATTTCCCAATGTTACACCCAGAAGCCTAACACCGAGGTTGTTGTATTTAGAGAAGAGAAGGCGTCTGCTTATCGAATAAATGTCATCCGAGGAATAGATGCCGCTTTGCGGGGTTTCGCTTATCGTCAGGGTTGTGAAGTCGCCGTAGCGCAGTTTCACTGTGACTGTGCGACCCACTTCCTCCTCGTCCAGTGCCCTGAACATCACACTCTGTGACATCTCAAGAAGCTTCTCGGAGAGGGCATCCTCCCCGTAGATATCGGGATAGAAGGTCCGCTCTTCGCTTATCGAGTGAGATTTTGCCTCTCCTGTATAAATTCCGGGGTCTATTCCGCGGGCAACGGAGTAGAGGTATTCCGCACTTGAAGGACCGAAGAAGGATTCAAGTTCCTCCTGTGAGTATGAGCGTAGTGCCTCTGTTGTGTATATACCTTTCCTGTTCAGACTTTCGAGGGTGCTCTTTCCGACTCCCCAGAGTTTCTTGAGTCCCACAGCATCGACAAACTCAATCTCCCGGCCGCGTGGAACTACAGTAAGTCCGTCAGGCTTATGAAAGTCGGATGCAAGTTTACTGAGAAACCTTGACGGCGCAACCCCGATTGAGACACTCAGCCCTGTTTCATTCTTTATCTTATCCTTTAAGAGTCTTGCAGCCTTTCCCGGATACGGGTAGATACGTTCCGTCCCCGTAAGGTCAAGGAAGGCCTCATCGATTGATACTTGCAGGAAGCCAGGTGCAAATGCTTCGATTATTGCCATGACTTCCCGACTTTTCTCACTATAGCGTTTATAGTGTCCGCTGACACATATTGCATTAGGGCACAGCCGCAATGCAACTGTCATCGGCATTGCAGAATGGACTCCATATTTTCTTGCCTCATATGAGCAGGTTGATACGACGTTTCTTGGACCGGGCTCCCCGATGATGAGTGGCTTACCCCTGAGGGAGGGGTTGTCGAGACACTCGACGGAAGCAAAAAAGGCATCAAGATCGATATGAAAGAAAACAGAGCCCATAATCTTATTATATTCACTAACCGTTTTTTCTTATATACTTTCTTTCGTGAGACGAATTAATACTTTTTTGATTCTGCTGTTTGTACCGCTCTTTGCGTCAATTGCTTCTTCTGCTCCGGAGGGAGATACGTCCCTCAATGCATTGAAGTACAATGCACTCTCGAGTGTTTCATATTACGGCTCATTCAGCGACATATTCATCAATCCGGCCTCCATCCCCCTTCTCAAAAGGGCGGATATCTACCAGATTTCATTCTCACCTTCGGAGAGTTACAATACATCCCTGTGGGAAAGCGGAGTTGTCGGATACATGCAGAACTTCACATCGGAGCTTCAGGGGTCTGTAGTCAGTGGGCCTGTTGCATTGAGTGCTAAAGTCTCATCCCAGCTCGATAACCGTACTCTTCGCTCCGACGGGTTCGCCTATTATGATATCTACTCCTCATTCGACATTGAACTTGCATTGGCCTATTCTTTCTGGAACCATTTCTCTATAGGTGCCAGACTTGGCGGAGGCAATTCAGTTATAAGGCAGGCTAAAAAGATGACCGGTGTTATCGACGCCGTCCGTAATGCATGGTTCAGCCCTTTTGAGAAGATGAGTGGAAGTGAGAGGTTCAACATGAATCTTGGGACCCTCGTTTATTTTAATAATTTCTCATTCGGTCTGGTCTTTGACGATCTCATCAGTGTCAGTCTCAACAGGGACTTTTGGAAACATTTTATATCAAACACTACATTTGCCGTCTCCTTCAAGGGAAATGAATACAACAGGGATGGCGACCTCAATTACCTTGTCCCACGCCTCTCTCTTGATCTCAGGGGGGTCGGACTCGACGGCGCCAAGAGCCTTAACGTCTCCGGGGATCTGACTGTCCAGTTTCTGAAGGATGTACTAATTGATCTAGGGCTCAGGTATTCATATATGATTTCTGAATCTGACTCAAGAAGCAGTGCATTTACTGTTACTCTTCTTGGAACTTATGGTGACTTCTCATTGCTCATCAATGCTGTTTTCCTGCAGAACGTGGAGGAGAATTTCAGGCCGTCTGTTGTTTTTACGTATTCGACGTGATAAAAAAAGCGACATGGAAATTCCATATCGCGCTTTACGGCCAGTTAGGCTCGAACTAACTACCTAGTGCTTAGAAGGCACTTGCTCT
>CAVHPV010000132.1:0-2424 GCA_963638045.1 Faecalibacterium sp. CAG:74
CGGGATTCTTGTGAAAATTAGAGGGGCTCGATGTGAGCCCCGTTTGAATCATCTTTTTCCTGCTAATCTTAAGTCAGGTCCTTGAAGATGTATGTTCTTGCAACGCTCGAGGATGCGTCCACGTGAGGACTCTCCCATACCTGAGACGCTGAAGACCTTAACCCAATCGTACGGGTTAATCTGAGAGCAGATTATCAGAGAGCCTCTTTTCATAAGCTTAATTCTGTCGAAGAGCTCTTGTACCAGGAAAGGATCATCCAGTTTGTAATTCAGGAACTCATCTATGCAGAGAAGCTCAAACTTGCTGTAGTAAGTGAGTTTTGACTCAAATTTCTTACTATCTGTATTCTTAAGGTTCTCAAGTTCTCTGTACATATAAGGGAAGGACACCCACCTTACTCTTTTACCCTTTCTGCAGGCTTCGGTGGCAATGAGTTCTGCTATCCAGGTCTTGCCGGTTCCTGCACTTCCCCATAGAACGATGTTTTCTTTCTTCTCGCCTTTCATGAAAGCAAGAGACAACAGCTCCTTAAGAAGTGTGGCCTCGAGCTGTCTGTCAGGATTGTCATAATAGTCCCTGAGGAAGGTGGCATCAGGCATCTTTGAGAGTCTGAAACGGTTATCAAATGTGGTGTTCTCTTTTTCATCAGCTATTTTTGTAAGCTCGTCGTTTATGACGGCGAGGGCATCACAATCTTTGTCTTCATCAGTTATAGCGACAGGTAAGCCAAGTCGCTCGAGTGTACCCAGTATTGCGTTATATTGTTCAGTTCTCATCTTTATCCTCCTTGTAACGAGTACAATACAGAGAGTTGAGATCCAGCTCTCCCTGAACCCCCATCTTATTCTCTGCAGTGACAGCCGAAAGCGTTGTCGAAAATCCCTTCGATGAGTGAATCGCATTGACATAGCATTTCTCTGCTGCTGCTTCTACTAACTTGGCATTGTTGCATCTATGAGCCCTGCTGAGAATTACTCTCAGCGTTCTGAACGCCTGAACAGGGAACCTGAAGTCGTTTACTATAGCCTGACACAACTTTACCGTATTAGGCCCATATTTGCTTGCCCAGGAGAGGAAGTAGTCCAGCGAGTATGCCTTGTCATCATGATTATGACCTTTCGGAATATGCTTCTCGTCCGTGCATCTCTGCCATTTTCTTGTGGCTTTGCGGTGCTCGGCAATAAGAATATCCTTATCCGAGTATATCTTGATTGTGTAGCCGTCATCCCTTACGGTCACTATTTGACCCACATAATCGACAGGAACACTGTAAAAGGCGCTACAATACTGTAGATGAAAGTCTCTCGAGACTGTTGCCGGCTTCTCGATTATTCTGTGGTAGGGCTTTTCGGGAAGTGGCTGCAGTCTTGGCTTTTCCTCTCTCAGGAATATCTCTAAACGGCTTTCGTCATTCTTTGCCTTCCTGTCTCGGTTCTTCTCCATTACCTTATCTATAAGGAAACGGTTATACTCCTTCAGTGACAGAATCGGAAACTTGTCGAGTTTTGGCAGTATACTTTTCTCGACGACCTTTACATGAGCCTCGACAGACCCCTTATCTTTTGGCGCCTTCACACGGGTAGGCTTAGGCAATGTCCCGTAATAATCAAGGAACTCTGTGTACTGAGTGTTGAGAATGCCGGTCTTCCTGTCAGTAGCCGTAGCACAATTATCAGGAATAGTAAGTGGAGTTACTCCTCCGAAGAACTCGAATGCATGAGCATGTCCGCTGAGGAACGAATCCATCTTCTCGTCTAGAAAGCCTTCTGCATAGAAGTATCCACTATAGGGAAGAGAGATGACGATGACATGTACGTCTACCCATTCCCCTGTATCATCATCCATGAAATGACCGTGGTCACCAGTCCAGTCTACCTGACACGCTAATCCTGGCTCATGAGTCTGTGTGTACGAAATATCCTTCGACTTCTTGTAAGAGGCGAGAAGCTCATTGAACTTCGTAGGCTGGTATGCCTGCTTGCCTTGTTCCCGTGCCTTGTCGCAATAGGACACCCAGAGCTCAGAATTCATGTTCTTCAGATCCTTCCTGCTTAACTCCGAGAAGTCAGGCTGCAGGTAATTTCCATCTGCCTCTCTTGTAGGCTTGAGGATTTCTGCCTTGATTGCCTCATTGCTTAAATCGCTGGGGATTGAATCCAAGTTTCCCCATCTTTCTTTGATTCGGGTTATCGCCCGATCAACCGTTTCCCACTTGCAGTTGAATATCTCTGCAAGGTTGTTCTTGGTGCTGCCTCTTTCATAGAGTAGCATCATCTTCTTGTAATCTAACATCGTTAGACCTCCATTATTTAGATTTCTCTATTCTAATGGATGAATCGATGTTTATTTCTATGAGGCCTGACAGAGCTATCTCAGCCACACTAAAAGCTACATGGAACCTACCATGCATTTGTTGTACATAA
>CAVHPV010000133.1:0-2349 GCA_963638045.1 Faecalibacterium sp. CAG:74
GAAATAAGGGGAAGTAAGGTAATATGGCTACTGCAAAGAAAAAAGTTAAGAAGACTGTTCTGGAAGGTAATGTATATATCCAGGCTACTTTCAATAATACAATCATTACTTTTACCGACCTTCAGGGAAACGCCCTCAGCTGGGCATCTGCCGGCGGACTGGGATTCAGAGGTGCCAAGAAGTCTACTCCTTATGCTGCACAGACAACTTGTGAGACAGCTGGTAAGAAGGCAATGGACTTTGGTCTTAGGGAAGTAAACGTTTTCGTAAAGGGACCAGGCGTCGGACGCGAAGGTGCGATCAGAACACTTGGTGTACTTGGACTTAAGGTTCGTTCTATTAGAGACGTTACCCCAATTCCACACAACGGTTGTCGCCCTCGTAAGACACGCCGTGTCTGATGAGTATCTGCGGGGATTCCCCCCGCAGAATAGCTGTTTAACAGCATAATATAGGAGTAACCATGGCAAGAAAAAATCTTCTTAAAGGTTTCAAGAGACCTTCAGGAATTATCTCTGAGAATACAGTCAGTACTAACGATTATGGTCAGTTTGTGGCATATCCTTTCGAGAGAGGTTTTGGAACAACAGTCGGAAATACACTCAGACGTGTTCTTATATCATCAATCCAGGGCTATGCAGTTTCTGCTATCCGTTTTACTACATTCAAGGGAGATGAAGAGGTTCCTCACGTTGTAACAAGCGAGTTCGAGCCGCTTCCTGGAGTCAGTGAAGATATTTCTGATATCATCGCAGCAATTAAGAAGCTACATATCGGAATGCCAGAGGAATGTGAAGGTACTATCCTGACTATCAAGTGCAAGGGGCCGGGCGTCATCACGGGCGCAGACTTCGAGCGTGATCAGGTAACAATTACAAACAAGGATCTCCACATCATGACAATGATGCCGGACTGCAACCTTGAAATGGAAGTCCAGATAGACCTTGGTCGTGGCTATGTTCCTTCAGAGCTCAATGAAAAGTATTCTGAAGAAGTAGGCACAATAGCCATTGATGCATTCTACTCTCCGATCAAGAGAGTAAAGTATGCCATTGAGCCATGCAGAGTAGGTGAGAGAATCGACTACGAAAAGCTCATTCTCGATATCTATACAGATGGAACAATTACACCTGAGAATGCTCTCGGCGAGGCCGCTAAGATTGTTAAGGAACACTTCACTATCTTTATCAACTTCGATGAGGACAAGATCTGTACGACAGAAGAAGTTGACGAGGAAGAAGAGAAGGTCAAGAAGTTACTTGATACCCCTGTCGAGGAGTTGGAGCTGACAGTACGTTCGTCCAATTGTCTGAAGAATGCGGGAATCAAGACCATCGGGGACCTTGCAAAGAAGACTGAAGATGAAATCACCAAGACAAGGAACTTCGGTAAGAAGTCGCTCTGTGAGATCAAGGACAAGCTCAAGGAGTGGGGTCTGACTCTCGGTATGACAGATTTCAGTGTTTTAAAGAATTCAATTAAAGTTCCAGAGAATAAGGAAGTAGAAAATGAAGCATAGGATTGGTTTCAACGCGCTTTCACGTAATGGGTCCGAAAGAAAGGCTCTCAAGCGCAACATGGTCACATCTCTCTTCAGATACGAGAGAATCGAGACCACTAAGGCAAAGGCCCTTGAAGTAAGAAAGATGGCTGAAAAGATGATTACCCGCGCAAAGGTTGACTCTGTTGCAAATCGCAGAGAAATCGCCAAGGACATCTATGATGAAGACGTCGTCAACAAGCTCTTCAAGGAAATCGCTCCATTATTTGCAGAACGCAAGGGCGGTTACACAAGAATCCTCAAGACTGGCTACAGACAGGGGGATGCAGCTGAAATGGTAATCCTTGAATTGGTTGAGAAGACCAAGAAGGAAGAAAAGGCTGACAAGAAGGATGAAAAGAAAGCCAAGAAGGCCGATAAGTAATCCGGGCGGGTTAAAGCTCGCGTAAGGCAGAACGATCTGCTGAAAGGTTAAAACCTTTACGCCGTCACCGAGTGTGGCGGTTTTTCTTTTACTCTCTCAAGAAAGGAGGTACCGCCATGCCCGTTTTCAAGGGCGAAAGCCACCGGACTCTCGGAAGCCCCGGAGATCTGAGGACAGAAAAGAAGGAGTATTTCATTAACAAAAATATTGCCTGCCCGAAGGATGATCCGTGGGCCCAAAGCAGGAGCGTTGTTGGGACATTTGATGAAGATTTCATGGCTGACCGCAATCAGCCTCAATATAATGACAGGAGAGAGGAGCTTTGAAAGAGCTCCCTCTGCCAATATCTTCATCGTGTGTGGAGGTGATTTTTTCACGTTTGTCCCCAAATAGAACATTTTTAATCCCGGCTTCGTGTTAGGAT
>CAVHPV010000134.1:0-2293 GCA_963638045.1 Faecalibacterium sp. CAG:74
GTTTGTTAGCGTGCATCTGAAGGATACGTCCAACACGCTCTTTTTTATCTTTTGTGGCATTCAGTACATAAGAACCGGAGTTCATTGTTCCTGAATAAACACGGAAATAAGCAAGTTTTCCTACGAATGGGTCAGTCATGATCTTGAATGCAAGAGCGGAGAACGGCTCATCATCAGATGAATGTCTCTCAACTTCGTTGCCGTCAAGGTCAACACCCTTGATAGCCGGGATATCTGTAGGAGCCGGCATGTACTCAAGGATTGCATCCAGAAGCTTCTGAACACCCTTGTTTCTGTAAGCGGAACCGCAGCAAACAGGTACTGCTGTACACTCACAGGTAGCTTTTCTGAGGACAGCTTTCAGTCTGTCTACAGAAGGCTCTTCTCCCTCAAGATACTCCATCATGAGGTCATCATCCAGCTCGCAGATCTTCTCGATCAGCTCTGTATGATAAAGTTCTGCATCTTCCTGCATATCCTCCGGAATATCAACGATGGAGATGTCATCACCCTTCTCATCATTGTAGATGTATGCTTTCATTTCGAAAAGATCGATGATTCCCTTGAAATCATCCTCTTTTCCGATTGGAAGCTGAAGGCAGATAGCGTTTTTACCAAGACGGGTCTTGATCTGCTCTACTGCATTGTAGAAGTTTGCACCAAGGATATCCATCTTGTTGATGAACGCCATACGAGGTACGTTGTAGGTATCAGCCTGACGCCATACGTTCTCTGACTGCGGCTCAACACCACCCTTAGCACAGAAAACACCAACAGCACCATCAAGTACACGAAGGGAACGCTCAACCTCAACAGTGAAGTCTACGTGTCCTGGTGTATCAATGATGTTGATACGATGCTCAAGAGCACCAGCCTTTGGTTTGCAGTTCTCTTCAAGAGTCCAGTGACATGTTGTAGCAGCGGATGTGATTGTGATACCACGCTCCTGCTCCTGCTCCATCCAGTCCATTGTTGCTGTACCTTCATGAGTATCACCGATCTTGTAGTTAACACCTGTATAATAAAGAATACGCTCTGTAAGAGTTGTTTTACCAGCATCGATATGCGCCATGATACCGATATTTCTGGTTCTCTCTAATGGATATTCTCTTCCTTCTTTTCCAGCCAATGAATTTTCCTCCTCGAATTAGAAGCGATAGTGAGCAAATGCTTTATTTGCCTCAGCCATCTTGTGCATGTCTTCTTTTCTCTTAACGGATGCACCTGTGTTGTTCATTGCGTCCAGAAGCTCATTAGCCAGTCTTTCTTCCATTGTCTTCTCGCCTCTCTTACGTGAGAACATTGTAAGCCAACGAAGAGCAAGTGCCTGACGTCTGTCTGCTCTTACCTCGATCGGAACCTGATAAGTAGCACCACCGATACGTCTTGCTTTTACCTCGAGAACTGGCATGATGTTGTTCATAGCCTCTTCAAATACTTCAATTGCTGGTTTACCAGCTTTTTCCTCTACTCTGGCAAATGCGCCGTATACAATTTTCTGAGCAACACCTTTCTTACCGTCTAACATGATGTTATTGATAAGTTTGGTAACCACTTTGTTATTGTACATCGGGTCAGCCAGAACGTCTCTTTTCTGAGTATGTCCTTTACGTGGCACGTTACTTCCCTCCTTAATCATATTGATTATATCATCGGTACTCACGCAGTAAAACTATTGCATGTTCGCACTGGTAAGGTCCTATATTTAACCCGCAACCGACAGGGTATATGGAATACCGTACAAATCCTTATAGTCTTCCGCTGTAATACATTAGATGAATAATATCTTTGTAATCCTCCTGATTATCTGCAATCAGGAAACGGCGTAGATTTCTGATCTACTTGAATTATTTTTTAACTTTAGGTCTCTTAGCTCCGTATTTGGAACGAGCCTGTTTTCTGTTAGCAACACCTGCGGTATCAAGAGTACCTCTGATGATGTGGTATCTTGTACCAGGTAAGTCCTTAACTCTTCCTCCACGGATAAGAACAACGCTATGCTCCTGAAGGTTGTGACCCTCTCCTGGAATATAACTTGTTACCTCGATACCGTTGGAAAGACGAACTCTGGCGATCTTTCTAAGAGCTGAGTTAGGCTTTTTAGGAGTAGCTGTCTTAACAGCAGTACAAACACCACGTTTCTGTGGAGCAGCCTGATCAACTGATTTCTTTCTTAAAGAGTTAAATGTTTTCTGCAGAGCCGGTGCTGTGGATTTCTTAACAGCTGTCTGACGGCCCTTTCTTACTAACTGGTTGAATGTTGGCATTCCATTTCACCTCCCGATTTATTTCT
>CAVHPV010000135.1:0-2251 GCA_963638045.1 Faecalibacterium sp. CAG:74
CTGTTCAATAGGATTCAAATCAGGAGAATAAGGGGGAAGAGATATATAGGTCATGGCCTCACGTATGTCGGCATACTCCTCGTGTACCTCTGTCCAAATCAATCGGATGGCTTTCTTGTGCCATGGCGCATTGTCGAGGATAATGCAGTACTTCTTACCTTCTGGACAAGGCATTGCCTTAATGAGGTCTCTGAAAGACTGAATTACAGACTCATAATTGAACCAACCCGGCTTTGTTACAAACATCTCTCCTGTATCGGGGTTAATGAAACCACTATAAGCGATATTATCCTTCCCAGGTTTGGACATGACTTTCGGTGCGGTTCCCTTCAATGTCCACAATCTGGTAATTGTAGTCTGTGCCTGAAAATGTACTTCATCCTGGAAGGTTGGGATTAAATTCGGGTCTTTTACTGCTTCTGCGATTTTTTTTTAAAATCTTCACGTGCTTCCTCGTCCGGGTTCTCCAAAGATGGATACATCTGAGGACGCACTAAGGAAAATCCCATCTCGTGCATCAGATTCTGGCAGGCACGTACTCCATAATCTATATCGTATGTTTTCTTGATATATTCTGAAAGAGTAGGTCCATCCCATACATCATAGCCTGATTCCTCTGGCCCTTTCAGGATTGTTTCTTTTATTTCTTTAGTCTGTTGTTCATTTAACAGGCGTGGTCTTCCGGACTGCTTAACAGCAAGGAGAGAATCCCATCCTTTCTCATCAACATTCTTTACCCATGACTGAAGAGTACGTTCGCTATCTCCACAGTAAACTGATAAAGCCTTTGCAGGGAGGCCTGCGAGCATAAGATTGACCATAGAGACGCGATGGACGAATTTAGTATCTGCGTTTTGAGCGACGATTTTGCAACCTTGACTTAGTAATTCTTCTGGATTATTAACAAATTTGTGAGTTTTCATGCCTTTTATACCTCACAAATATGATACTACGATTACTCTATTCCTGTCTATTGAAAACGCAATTATTTTATGCGTTTACTATAATTCCGACATCTGGATTAACCATCAAGTTAATTTTTGACAGTTCCTAAGTCTTATTCTGGGGGGCGGATTATCATACACGTGTATTAATAACTCTCATAACATGTGTGCAACATGTCTCTTTCGTTCAAAATAAGTGTTGCAAAAATAAAATTTCCTGCACTATACTCAAACTCAGTAGGAACGATAATAAATGGGGAATAATTTCGTTAACTCTAATAATAGTATAAAGTTGCATAGGGGGGGGGGGGTATCCTTCTCTAAGTTCTGATAGAAAAAATCCAATACAAAAGAGAATAGCAGACAGGAGTTTTAAGAGACTTTTTGTTGCATTTTTCCTTTTTTTGTTGCATTGACCATTCTCTCTGCAACAACTCTTGAGTGGAAATGGCAGAGTGATGACGAGAACATCAAGTATTACCGCTATCAACTGAATGGCGAAGACGATAATAACTGGACAGTAGTCGACGGTAATACAACATCTCTCTCGCTCGACTCCGATTTTCTCATAACCGACTTCTATCTACAGGCATCTTATGACGGAGAGGTATGGTCTGCTTCTTCAATAGGTACTTACTATCCTACGAATGTAAACGAAGAGGATGGTGATGTCGGGTACATTGAGCTAAGATGGTCTAACGATAACGACTACAACTACTTCCGCTATCAGAGAGACAGCGAGGATGAAGATAAGTGGACAGTAACCGACGGAAAGACGGCGAGCGCTGTTCTTCCTTATCACAAGGGGCTCAATACATATTATGTCCAGTCATCATGGGATGGCGATATCTGGTCAGAAAGTGCAGTAACATATTACCGCTGTATCACAGGACCTCAGTTGAAGGTTATTGTCGAGAGCCTTGAGTTCAATGAAGAGGATGTATACAACTACGGCAATCCTTCTCTTACGGTTACAGAGAACGAAGCAAACTTCGAGCATCTTTCCTACACTTGGGATAACACCGGCTACAACTGGCTGAGATTCCGCATCAATGATGAGCCGTGGTATCTTGTGGACAGCCATACGAAGGGTGCTTTCCTCAGGCTTATCGAAGGGAATAAGGAAGATGCCGTCTTCCAGATAAAAGGTTCTACTGACGGAGAGACCTGGACAGAGCGCCTTACCATCAACGACAGGAACAACAAGTACAACGAGAAGTACATGAACAGGGAAGGCTGGGTAATATCATCCGGCTTCAGCGTGTACTATCCGTATCTTGTTGCGTTCTTCACTCCTGCTAAGGGAA
>CAVHPV010000136.1:0-2215 GCA_963638045.1 Faecalibacterium sp. CAG:74
CACCTCACTGCAAAGGCTTATAAGGCAATAAGAGACAAGCAGTATCGTCCTGTCGATATCATCGTGAATACAGAGAAGACATTTAACGAAAGAAAGGTGCGAAAATCTTCTTTGGAGAACGAAGTCGCAAGAAATGGGATGATACTGTATGGAGCATGAAGAAGTAATGTGGCTTCAATTTGCTTAGAGATCTTGGGGTTGAGGAACATATTTTATTACAAAGCCGGTTGAGACTATCTGCTACCACTCTCAAGAGGCAGCTGAGAAAGCCGTTAAAGCTCTTATTGCTGCCTTGGATATCCCGGGCGGAATACCGAAGAGACATAATCTGTAATTTCTCCTGAATCAGGTTAAAAACTATGTGTGTATACCTGATAAATACTTTGACTACAAGGAAATGTTGACCAATTATGGCATAACTGTCAGATATCCAAACACGTTTTGCCTTGAGGAATACCATGTTCAAGAAGCTATATCTTATGCAAGAGAGATTGTCGGGTGGGTTGAAAAGAACATCAGTTCAGAGTAGACAAACGCAGCAAATTGACTTTTTACTATCATGCCTATTAGGGAAAAAGGAAACAGAAAGTCATTGTCAGTCATTCTATATCAATGCAGAACAAATAATTAAAGGATATCGTTTTGTTCAAGACAGTACAGATGAGGAGATGATATATTTGTCTATTTATCTTGCCTGGTACAATAATATTAGGGTGAGAACTCACAATTCTCCGAAAAATTGACTCACAAATCACCGAAAAACTAACTCACAAATCACCGAAAAATGTCGACAAACAATCTTGTTACTATTAGAATTTGCTTATGAAGGAAAAAACAGCTGGAGAGTACTATCCAAGGATTGCCGATGATATCCTTGAACAGAAACTACAGATGGCCGGCGCTGTCTATATTAAGGGCCCAAAGTGGTGCGGCAAGAGCACGACCGCAAGACAAAAGGCAAAAAGTGAAGTCCTCATGCAGGATCAGGCGACAAAGGAGCAGAATATACTGCTTGCAGAAAACAGTCCCACGCTTTTTCTTTCAGGAGAGACTCCGAAGCTTATCGATGAATGGCAGATCATACCATTTATCTGGGATCAGATCAGATTTTTGGTCGACGAACGCAAAAAGAGAGGACAGTTCATACTTACAGGCTCAGCTACTCCCGTGGACGATGACAAATATATGCACTCCGGAATCGGCCGTATACTGCCGTTTGTCATGAGACCTATGACACTGTATGAGTCGGGAAACGGTAACGGCATGGTATCTCTCGATGTTCTTTTTCATCGTCAGGATGAGTTTGAGAGCACATCTTGTAATCTCACTCTTGAGGATTATGCCTATCTTACGTGCCGTGGAGGTTGGCCTGAGGCGCTTTTCGATGATCATGATACTGCTCTTTTACAAGCCAGAAACTTCTATGATGGCCTGGTAGAGGATGATGTAAACAAGCTTTTGAAAACAAGAAAGAATAAAGAAAGGATTAAAAATGTAATGCGATCTTACGCGAGGTCGACGGCAACCGAGATGTCCATCGCCAGAATGAAAGAGGATATAGCGGCAAACGAAGGACGGAGCATTGATGAGGATACGATTGTGTCATACATTGACGCATTGAAGAAGCTGTTCATAGTCGAAGAGCTGCCTGCCTGGAATACAAACCTGAGAAGTGCCACGAAAATAAGGACTTCCGATACCCACCATTTCGTAGATCCATCCATTGCATGTGCCGCTCTTGATATATGGCCGAACGATCTTATCGGAGATTTGAAGACATTCGGTTTTTTCTTCGAATCCTTATGCATCAGGGACCTGAGGGTATATTCAGAGAAATTACATGGAAGTGTATATCACTACCGTGACTCACGAGGGCTTGAAGCAGATGCGATAATCCATTTGTGGACAGGAGAATGGGCGGCTGTGGAAGTGAAGCTTTCTTCATCTCAGTCGATAGAGGAAGGGGCAGCGCATCTTTTGAAACTTAAAAATGATATCGACACGTCAAAAGTAAAGGCTCCGAGTTTCCTTATGATATTGACGACGACTCCATATGCATACAGACGGAAAGACGGGGTGTATGTTGTTCCTCTCGGATGTTTGAAGGATTAACCGGTCTCCGGTGAGCATCTCTCCTTCATCAACTACTGGCATAGTGAGAAGCTTTTCTGGTAAATGACAATATCTTCCCGGTATTCTTTGGGTTCAAGCTTGT
>CAVHPV010000137.1:0-2165 GCA_963638045.1 Faecalibacterium sp. CAG:74
CGAGCCTATTCTCATCAAGGTAAGATGCAAACTGCGACATCGTGGAGTTAATGAGGGATTCATAATTCCTCCCATTCTGTCCAATTTGCTTCGTTTTGCTTAGCTTTTGAGCTAAATCCGTGTAGTGTTTATCCATACGCAGCCCCTCCTTAGGGCTCTGTATGAATGGTACAACGGGAAAATAAAATGCGCGGAAATTAAGAAGCTCGAGCTAATAATTCCTTATGTTGTAATGGGCGTCTGAAAAACCGCGCATTTTCCAAAACCGCGCATAAGCTTCTTAATGCGAAATTTCGCATTAAGAAGCGAATCCGACATCCGCATCTTCAAAACCCGTACAAAAGCAACCGGCGGGTTCAGGCAGAAATCCGGAAGAGAGATCTGCTGCAACATTCTGAGCATCATCAGAACATGTAAGAAGCGGAAGATGCCTATCTTCTCATCACTTGAAAAGATTGCAGCCACCAGGGCAAACATCTTCGCTCCTCAACATTAAACCCGCTTCAAGTTTATTCATATTTATATGAAAAGGCCATCCCCAAAATCATCAAGATGGCCATTTCGTCGTGAGCTTTCATCTACCCCGGGGCTGAACTGTTACATCATAGCAGAAAGACTCTTGAAGAGCAGAGCCCGGTTTCCGCAAAATGCCGTAAAACTTATTCCTTCCTTATTCTTCATGAATTCTTCCAGAAGAATGGTCTTACCTATTCTCCGCCTTCCGTAGACAGCAACAAGCTTTTGAGAGTCACACTCCCAGCATTCTTCCAATCACGCTAATTCTTTCTTCCTACCTACAAACATCTTCCTCTTCCCTAGTTTGGTGGTAGTATGCAACTGCATGTTTGTCAATTTTTACAATTCAACTTTTATAAATTACTTTTTTATAATCTCAAGATATAATTTCTTAGTTTATTTATGAAATTGTTTAATTATGGCACACCACAGCGAAAACAATGGCGGTCGTTATTGGGAAATCGAGTTGAGGCATAATTTCATACAAAGAAAGAAAAAACTATCACTCTTCAGCGACCGTGACAAGAATGAGCTTACCTCTCTTCACGCTTATAACAGCCTCCTCTCCGACAACCTCATTGCTGATCCCGTATTGATATGAATGTCTGATCAGGCCGTCTTCAAGATTGTACTTTGCCCCCTCTATATTCACTCCATCAGCATCCCCGAAGAGTGCAAGGAGGGAGAAATAGAGACATCCTCTCTTCACTCTCTTCTCTCCAGAAGAGACAATCTCCAGAGTTGAACTCTCGGTTACTATCCTTCCCGTCAAGCTGTGTTCATCTAGATAATCGAGAAGGTATATATTTGCTATCTCGTGGTCGATCCTACCACCCGTGGCTCCGACAATGAGAAAATCATTGAAACCTCTCTTGATTCCTTCCTTTATGCCACAGAGAGAATCCGTATCATCCTTCTCTGGCGGAAATACGATACATTCCACATCATCGGGTCTAGGATATGAATCAAAGTCACCGACTGCAAGGTCAGCTTTTACACCAAGCCCTTTCTCATGTTTCAGCCCCGCATCACAGAAGATGAAGTAATCCCCTTTTCTGAAGTTATCACTTATCTTTTTATAGGAGTAAATTTTCCCTCCGAGGACAAGTACAGAGCGTCCTTCTTTTTCAGTCTTCATCATCCCAGTCTGATTTCTTTTTCCCGCCGTGCCATCTGGACGCCTTCTCAAGAAGCATCTCGGAATCCTCTTCGCCGTATGAGCGGGACCAACGCCCGTATCTTTTCTCGGGAAGATTCTTCTCTCTCCCCATGTTCTTTTCCTTCAGATCTTCTTCGCCGTTAGCCATACCCGGATTATAGTTCTATGCCTCAAGTCTCTCAAGTCTGGTGAATGAATCTTTCTAGATGCGGTCAAGCATTTCTCAGAGACATCCTATCATGCTCCAACTAAGGTAAACATTACAACCAGTGTAGATAGAAGACTCAC
The DNA here is from genome assembly GCA_963638045.1 of Faecalibacterium sp. CAG:74. Lineage (GTDB taxonomy): Bacteria > Spirochaetota > Spirochaetia > Sphaerochaetales > Sphaerochaetaceae > Ornithospirochaeta. The sequence continues at coordinate 1,964 of CAVHPV010000137.1, forward strand.
TTAAGGATTCAAGGCAACAACAGAGGCCAGTTTTGAGAGTTCTGCTTACATCAATTACAATACAGAGCTTCTGCCTTCCTGAATTCCTCGAGAGACATATTCGCCCTCTTTGCTGCATCTTTTTCCGAGATAAGTCCGTCCTTAAAGAAACTGATGATAGCTTCGATTTTTCCTTTTGCAATTCCCTTTGTTATTCCTTTGG
>CAVHPV010000138.1:0-2097 GCA_963638045.1 Faecalibacterium sp. CAG:74
ATATAAAACATAAAATTATAAATACAAAAATTAATGGCCCGGAAGTTCAAAAACCGGACCATTGTATCATCATTTCAGGAAGTCTGGAATTGCTCCGCGGTTATTAAAAATCTTCCTCTGCTGAGAATCAAGAATCTTCTTTCTCATTCTAATTGAAAGAGGTGTTACTTCCACGAGCTCATCATCCTTAATGAATTGTATTGCAGCCTCAAGACTCGGCTTAACAACAGGAGTAAGCGCCACAGCCTCATCCTTTCCTGCAGCACGAAGGTTTGTCAGCTTCTTAGTACGAGTAGGATTTATAAGTAGATCAAGATCCTTATTCCTCTCACCTACAACCTGTCCTTCATATACAGGGTCTCCAGGAACAATAAAGAAGCGTCCCCTATCTTCAAGTTCCCATATACCATAAGCAACCGCAGTACCTGCTCTGTCACAGACAAGAGAGCCGGAAGCCCTGTCAGGAAAATCACCTTTATATGGCTCATATCCCTTCACCAGAGTATTCATAATACCCAGGCCTCTTGTATCTGTAAGAAACTCATCTCTATATCCAATCAGGCCGCGTGCGGGTACCTCAAATTCAATTTTAACCCTGTTACCTGTTGTATATTGCATATCTATCATGATTGCTTTTCTTTTCCCAAGCTTTTCCATGACAGTTCCGCTGTATTCTTCAGGACAGTCAATATAAAGATACTCAATAGGTTCGGTCTTATTGCCGTTTTCATCAGTCTTAAAGATAATATGAGGTCTTCCAACACTAAGTTCAAAGCCATCACGCCTCATCTCCTCAACGATAATAGCCATCTGGAACTCGCCTCTTCCTTTGACAGTAAAAGTATCATCAGGGTTCTTTTCAATCTTAATGGAAACGTTTTTCAAAGCTTCCTTCTGTAGTCTTTCCCAGATCTTGGCACCCGTTACAGCCTTACCCTCTGTACCTGCAAGAGGAGAAGTGTTTTGACAAAAGAGCATACTTACAGTAGGCTCATCAACTTTTATTCTCGGAAGAGCCTTGATCTCTTCCTTCGTACATATTGTATCGCCGATGGAGACATCGTTAACACCACTAAGTACAATGATATCACCCGGCTCAACATCATTAGTTTCCTTGAATGACGGGCCATCATAACTCTGGAGTCTGGTAACCCTTAGCGGCTCTTCCTTGTCTTCTTTAATACATATAAGCTGATCATTTGTACTTGCAGTACCATTAATAACCTTACCGACAGCAAGACGACCAAGAAAATCTGAATATGATAGATCAGATACAAGCATCTGGAAAGGTTCTTCATCATCGTATACAGGAGCAGGAATATAGCTCAAAATAGCATCCAGAAGAGGATGAAGATTATCACCTATTGAATCCGGAGAGAGCCCACAGCGACCATCTCTGCCATTAGCATAAAAGACAGGAACTTCAAGCATATCCTCATCCTGACTGAGCTCTAAAAGAAGGTCATATACTTCGTCAAGAACCTCTTCTGCCCTTGCATCTGGACGATCTATCTTGTTAATGACAACAATAACAGGAAGATTCTTCTTAAGAGCCTTCTCGAGAACAAATCTGGTCTGAGGAAGAGGTCCCTCTGCTGCATCAACAAGAAGGACAACTCCATCAACCATACTGAGTCCTCTCTCGACTTCACCACCGAAATCTGCATGGCCCGGAGTATCGATGATATTAATCTTCACTCCTTTCCAGTGGATAGCACAGTTCTTTGCACTGATTGTTATACCGCGCTCACGTTCAATATCACCCGAGTCCATGATTCTTTCCTGGCCGTTGTCCTTGAGAGCAAGTCCACTTTGCTTAAAAAGAGCGTCAACAAGCGTTGTCTTACCATGGTCTACATGTGCGATGATAGCAATGTTTCTTATTTTATCATTAGTCTTTTTCATTCTATTTACCGAAGAGTAATATAAACCAAACTTTAAATAATGAAAATACCTTTTATTTTATATAGGATAAAGAATTGGTAATAATAAAAAAAGAGAGGTCCAAAAGACCTCACAAAGAATAGCATTTGTAATAAAGTCAATAAAAAAAGCTGGCGACGACCTACTCTCCCGGAGACGAACTCCAGTACCATC
>CAVHPV010000139.1:0-2021 GCA_963638045.1 Faecalibacterium sp. CAG:74
CAACAAGAGGATGGTGGGCTCTACTTTTCCATTCACATAAATCATCCCAAATTTCACGTTTTAACATAACTCACCCATAGTTAATAAAATAGTAAAACTATTTCGACCTGTGCGGATGACCTAAGCCACAGCCTTGGTTTTAACATGTCTTCCGTATTCATTTAAGTCAAAGGAAATATCTTTCTTCTCCACCCAAAGCGTTAGAGTATTGTTTCTGCAGGCTGAACTCAAGACGGCGAGAGCACCGCTACCACTGAATGACCAGCTCATTCCGTTGTGCTTCTGCCTGTCAGCTACAACGAGGTCGTTGCTCTTCTCTGCAGCATTGGAACTAAGCTTAAAATCAAAGGCCTTGCGGATGGCATGGCAGCAGATGTTCTCTCTCTTTCTCTCAAGGTAATCACACATTTCCTTCCAGACCTTTTCATTCTTGATTATCGAACTCTTGAAATCTCTGATGTATGAAACAGCACCGTCTATGTTGCCGACCCAGAGATAGTTCAGAATCTTCTTTATTATGGGGTTCTTCTTGTCCTTTGGGAGTTTGATGCACATGGAGCATAGTTCCTTTATCCTCTTGGCAAGGTGGAACCAGTCAAGAATGAGGATGTAAGGTCTCCAGAAGAAGAAGGATGCACAATTATCCTTTATATCCCTCGCTCCATCCGAGAGGAATACAAGCTGTCGGTTCTCGAAGAGGTTGTTTTCCAGGAGAAATGCCACAAGAAGCCGGTAAGCCTCTTTCATTCCTACAGCTGTAATGATGTATGCCTTGCCGTCTGCAAGTATGTGGATGACGGTATTGGCGACATTCTTCTTCTCCTTCTCGAAGTCTTCTCGTCTCTCATCTTTCTGATGCTTTACAAGTACATCATCAATGCTGATGAAGACAACAAGCTTCCAGAATAATTCCGGTAGAAACTGTGAAGGGACCACATCTATAGGAAAGTCTGCATGGCTTTCATTGTACTTCTTGGCCGCCTCATCAATTGTCTCCTTTATTTCTTCTTCAGTTATAACTTTAGGCTGTTTCACAGATGCAGGAAGGTCCTCAGGATTATTGGGAAGCGCCGTCTCTGGATTGAAGTTGTTCTCTTTCAGAACTTCTGCAGCATGTGCATCTATGGTTTTACATAGAGCTTCTCCTGAAGCTTTAATACAGTCCGCCAGTGTTCTGTGATGGAATGAGGCGGAGCCGCTGCGGTGCAGAAACATGTTAAGGTACCTTACGGCCTTGCGGAAGGTAGTATCTGAACACAGTTCGGTGCAGTATTTCTGAATGCACCGGCTGAGCATTCTCTCCTTGGGAGAGAGGTGTTTGTTGAAATCAGAGAATACCGATACATTGGTAAGACATACCTCTGTGTCGACGAGGTATTCCCTCAGCTTTTCGAGTTTTTTTTAATCTCGTCATTGTCCTTCAAAACAGAGGACATAAACTCCTTCTCCGCCTCGGTCCTTGTCCCGATGACGGCCTTCTCCAGTTTGTCTATATCACTCATAAGACCTTCGTAGGTATGCCTGTCGATTTCATCCTTCAGAGGAATATCACATTCCTTCTCATATCTGGTCTCACTGAGAACCTTCCCATTCTCATCCTTGACAGCAATTGTGTATTCAACCTTTCTCATTTGTTCTTCTCCTCCATCCTGGCCAGTTCCCGTTTGAGTATTTCATCCGGATTCCCCTCATTGAACGCAGCTCTGAGGTATGGAAGCCTGTCCTTCGGTACATACCCGAAGGATAGAATGAGCTTATGGCTCGATTTTCCGTTCACTCTCTTCGACTCGACGAGTGAACAATAAAAACCGTCTCTGCCTCCCTTATTATCCTTAATAGCCTTAACGAACATAACTAGCCTTTATAGTCCTTATTAATTATTTATATTTAAAGATATTATAATACAATTAACTAGCCTACGCAATACCCTAATAAAAAACCATGCCGAATTTCTATGAACTCAAGCATGGTTATCTATATGTAAGGATTAGATAGCTACAGGGTCATCCGCACAGGTCGAA
>CAVHPV010000140.1:0-2014 GCA_963638045.1 Faecalibacterium sp. CAG:74
TTGATTATCTTGACAAAGTACTCTCTGCCACAGGCGAAAAAGTGCTGTCGGATGCGGGAGCTGTCGGCCATAAGGTCGCAATTGATAAAGCTGAAAGGGAGTATCAGAAGTATATTGTGCAGAGCCTTTCTCCCGTTGAGAAGGAGTATTTACAGGTTATCAGGGAAATCGGAACGACAGCGAAAAAGAAAACGGAGTAGTGGATAATTACTAGGAGGAACGCATCAAATTCACTCTTGACAGGAAGCAGAAGTTATGAGTTCTTTAAATCTGCCTGTTAGATGGAAAATCTGTAGTCACATAAGCGTTTGAGTTCATCAGTGAGAAGATTCCCGGGAATCGCGAATATTGCCTTTACCTCCCTCTGAGGCAGGGAGGCAGAACAGGGTTATCTTGAAATCTGGTTGTTTATTTGTTTTCCTTGGGTGTCAGCGTCAGCGCATCTTTAAGCTCTTCAGCATCCATCATAAGGAGAATATCACTGAGCATGGTCTCAAAACTCCAGCCTATCCTCTTTCTTATTCCTTTTTTGGATGGAGATTTCTTTCCGAGAAGCTGCTGGTATCTTCTGAGAAATGAGAGACAGACTTTACTGAGAATGCTCCAGTTGAGCGCAGCAGTCCTGTTGGTAAAGGCACATTCATCTTCTTTCATGACCGTATCGAGTTCCCAATGCAGGTTGTTCTCTATCGCCCAGTGCGAACGTATTGTAGTCGCAATAAGCTCAATATCCTTAAGGGATGAGATGTAATACCGTATCTCTTCAGTCTTCTTCCCTGTAACGTTATGGCAGGTGCTCTTCTTGACACATGTAATGGTTTCAACTCCTTGCCATTCAAGGAATTGACTTCGTTTGTCTATTGATGAGAGACGGTAAAGATAGAACTCTCTCACTTCAAGCTGGTTATGGCTTATCTCACTTGTCTCTGCATATAGAGAGCCTTCAGGTTTACATTTCTCCTTATACTCATCAGTGAATTTTTCCCCTGCAAATTTGTTCAATTTCGGCTGGTTCCCTTTGAGACCACCGACATAATCTCCTCCCAGTGAGATGAGCAGGTTAGCTGTTTCCATGTTCGTATGAAGAGAATCGAATGTGAATACAATATTCTTACAGTCCAAAAGAGTCTTTACGGCCTCTCTGGCATGAGGAATCTCATTTGTCTTTGTTTCTATGGGAATCGAAAGAATACAGGTTTCCGAATCATAGCGCATGAGGTTCAACACCTGTAATGCTTTAACTTCTTCCTCCGTTCCGCTCTTGCGTTTTGTCCCTCTCATGACCTTGCCGTCAATCATGACAGTATCCTTTTCCGCTTCCGGTATTCCCAACGCTTTTCTCAAGGCTTTGTCCCTCAACTCAGTAGCATATACAAGTACAGCATTAAGCTCTGACGGTTTGATGATTGAGAGTATTCTTCTGAATGTATCATGACTGGGGACTCTGTCGTATTTGAATACCTTCTTATAGAGTTTCGTAATTCCCTCCGACTCCCAGAAGATGGCTATCTCTACCGGATTATCTGCACCGGCAAGCATTGCCAGGAATATCATGAGAATGAGATCTGCTAGACGATAGGTGCACCTCCCTTTCACTCGGGTATCATCACACTGCTCGAAAACACCCAGGAGTTTCATACAGATTTTTGTCTTCTTGTACAGCGTAGGCTTCTTTATGCTGACACGCTGTCCCTCCAGTATCTCTTTAATCTGAAACTTAAGCGAATACAGTGTTTTAGTTTTCATAATTCATTGTCTCCTCAAATCTTATTTCAAGGTTGTGCACTCTTAATATCTCATCAAGACGAATGGAATAATCACTTAACAGCCATCTCTCATTTACAAACACTGCATATACAGTGCCAAGAAGATTCAACGCCTCATCTACATCTTTACCCAACACCTTCTCCATCTTCGCCTTTATCTGCTTACGAAGCCTCTCTACTGTTTCCTCTTCTTCGTATGTGAGCTTTTTTCTGTAATCAATATCCCCAAACCAAAGACTGAGAATGCT